>CAZCKD010000014.1:3292-30914 GCA_964498925.1 uncultured Granulosicoccaceae bacterium | reverse complement strand
GGGCACGAGCACGTGCTTATTGAACATGATGACGACACCGGCACCATCACGGCAGATGTTTATGCGGCCAATGTCACGCCTGACACTGTCGTTGCCACCATTCTTCATACATCACCGGTAACTGGAATGGGCGTAGATGTCGCAGCTTGTTCTAAAGCTATCCGAAACGTTGCACCCGATTGCGTCATTATTGTCGATGGCATTCAACACGCCGCTCACGGTGGAATGGATCTAGAAGCCTACAACGTAGATGGTTACGTTATCTCACCCTACAAAGTTTTTTCACGTCATGGCTATGGCGTTGCGTGGATTTCAGATCGACTCAGCAGCCTTCCTCATAACAACCTGATTAATGGTCCTGAAGATAACTGGGAGATGGGCACACGCGATACAGGCTCGTATGCAACGATGACTGATGTGGTGGACTATTTCGAATGGCTGGGTGGGCAGTTTGTCGAGAACGGCTCCCGGCGCGAAAAGTTTCAGGCTGCAGGTGTTGCTATCAAAGCGCAAGAAAAACGTTTAACCGATGCCATGATTCAGGGCACAGGAAACCTACGCGGATTAAAGGATCTGGAGCGAGTCGACATCATTGGTGGCTTGGATAATCCGGCTAGAGAAGGACTTGTATCGATAACCGTTAAAGGTGTGCCGTCAGTCGATGTTGTTAGCAAACTCAATGAAGAAGGTGTTAGAACCCACTTGAGAAAAGCGGATCATTATTCCGGAAACATACTTGACCCGCTCGGCTTCGACAGTTGTATCAGGGTGTCTATGTGTCACTACAACTCTGTGGAAGAGGTGAATAAATTTTTGGCCATAATGAATGAACACTACACCTAAGAGCTAAATAACTTCGAGCGTGATGTAGTGAGCTTGGGAGTTATCTTGCGTCATATAATGATCAACGGTATGCGCTGATACTCGAACGCTTCCCGATGCTACCATGTCGTCTATATCTGGCTTGGCGTGGCCGTCGAAATGTACGGGTCTGCAGCTGATAACGATAAAACCTCCGGGTTTTACTATCCGCACCAGTTCTTTAATGAATAGATTTTTGAATTCCTGGCTATACACGCCAACGCTAATGGCTGCATCTACGGAGTTATCCTCTAAGACGATTGCCTGCGTATAGTCAGCCGTTTGCAATTCTCTATAGCAGTTTGATGCCTCCGCGACTTCTAACATTTCAGGGGAGAAATCTGCACCGATGAGATTTCGGTAGCCGTTCTGGTGGAGAATTGTACCGACTCGGCCGGTGCCGCAGCCGGCGTCATAAATCAGCGCATCCTTGTCCGAAAGATGATCAAAGAGCTGACTCGTTGATATCTCCGGCGCAATATACCCTTTGAAATTCAGATCTTCGTCGTAGCGGGTGGCCCAGGCTTTATAGGCGTCCAGCTTTTCTTCACGGGTGGTCGCATTGACGAGTTTGTGTATCAGTGCGTCCAGTTCAATGTCGCTAGTCATCAAACAATTCTCAAAAGGCTTGATGGCAGGATAACGAAAAATCCACCGCAACATGACGTTACGGTGGATTAATTTTACAGGACCTTTAAGAGGCTAAATTGTTTCGGTTAGATCTTCCGAAATAAATGCACGTTAAGATGTTCGTGTTACTGGCTGCTCGAAGATACGACCAAAAGGGCGTTGCCATTAACAGAAGAGGCTTGTGCTTCACGGGTCATTGAAAAGAATTGAGCTGAGAAGTTTGCGCCTAATTCATTCGCCGTTGCAGCGGAGAATGTAAATGATCCATCATCTTGTACAGTACAAGATACGGTTGTATTCACACCGTTAGTCGCACCTGTCGCAGTAATTTCGATATAAGCATTTGGGTTGTTGCCAGCCAACCATGAGAATGCAGTGCCAGTGTTGACAGTTTGGCCAGCAACCGGCGAGTTGATGTTTAGCGCTTGAACCACCGGGATCGCAATGTTAGCAAATGCAGGGAACTCATCGCCCGGAATGTCTAACGTTATGGAAGAAGGTAGGCCGCCAGATATAAAGCCTTGTGGTACTGAATAGAAAACGCTGTCACCGGAGATTTCTCGCACGAGTTCAGAAAAAGTACCAGCCGGAGATGTAAGAGTAAGAACCTCTCCTGCACTGATGCTTCGGCTACGGTTCTCTAACGTAGCGTCGTTGTCTGTAGTGCTGTTAGTAAACACTTCACAGACGTCTTCATTCGGATCCGAGAAGATTGCAGTCAGATCTGCCGGTGACGCATCGGGCACTTCCACAAATGTACCAAACGCCGTTGTAATGGTACTGTCTGCGCTTTGGTTTACACCTACGAATCCGACCATCGGTAATCCCGTTGGAGCAGGCGTTGCGTCCGGGGCAGGAGTTTGTACCAGTTCATCGCCAGCCGGTGCCGTAGGCGTACCGGTTGTGTTGTCAGCAGGCGTTGACGTTGCAAACGGGCTTTGTCCGGTTGGAGCATCGTTAGCAACAGCAGGGTTTTGATCACCGATAGTTACGCCGTCGCCACAGGCAACAAGCAGGGAAGTCATTAACGTCGTTGTGATAGCTGCGAGTTTCATTGTTATTATTATCTCGTTGATTAATTATTATGCGAGCAATGATAATCAGCACCTAGCGGATATTCCGTTAAGTAGTACCCACCTTTTGTTGAAGCGACCTAATGATTTTGATAAAAAGGTGCTCAGGTTCTCATTTTTTACCCGAAACGCAGTAGGCGCTATAAATGGCAATGTCGAACGACAAGGATGATGTGGCTAATTGCTGCACGCCTCCAACTGGACGAAACGGCGATTGCTTAGCTGATTCGACGGATGGTGGTAAATCTGAATATGTTGGCAAGAGTCGAGAAGCCTCTGAGATTTCTAACGACCAACAGGCGTCATCAAATTCGGAAAAGAACGAAGAGGCCATTGAAATCCCAGCGGTAAGAATACCCGGTGGCACTGCTTATCGTGGAACCGATCATCCAATGATTCCTTTAGACGAGGAAGCACCGTATCGGTCGCAATCCATAGAGCCCTTTGCCATGATGCAGACGACGGTGACGAACAGGATGTTCGCAGCGTTCATTGACGATACCGGCTATAAAACTGAAGCGGAGCGTTTTGGTTGGTCTTTTGTATTTCAAGATGGAGTGCCAGCATCAAACAAAGACACTGAATCTGTCGTCGGAACGCATTGGTGGCTTAAAGTCCCGGGGGCTTATTGGCGTCTTGTGAACGGTAAAGGATCGGAAAACGATAATCAGGATGATCATCCTGTGGTGCATGTCTCGTGGAATGATGCCAATGCGTTTGCTACTTGGGCAGGCGGACGACTACCCACTGAAGCGGAATGGGAGCATGCCGCAAGAGGTGGTTTGGGTGATGTCGCGTTTCCCTGGGGCATGCGAGAGCCTGATGATTTAGGATTCCAGCCTTGTAATATCTGGCAGGGGCAATTTCCCGAATCAAATACGTGCCAGGATGGATTTGCGTCAACGGCACCTGCAAAGGCATTCGATGCAAACGGCTACGGCTTATATAATATGTGTGGCAACGTGTGGGAGTGGACCTCCGGCAGATTCAAAATTGAATCAAGAACGCCGGAAGCAAAACGCCACGCTAAAAGCATGAAGGGCTCAAAGATACTGAAAGGTGGATCGTTCCTTTGTCATAAAAGTTACTGCTTTCGGTATCGCATAGCAGCGCGAACCGGTACTACACCTGACTCAACGACGTCTCACCAAGGCTTTAGGGTGGTGTTTTAAGCGCCTTTACCGTCAGTCTATAGGCGCATGTAGTGTTGTGCTTTCGGTAATGATGCCACCACGATTTCCTATCTCGATAGAACCGTATCGTTCTTTAAAGCAATCGGGTAACGGGCGATCTTCCGGTAAGGATAGCCAAAGCCGCATTAGGTGACGTTTACGTTCCAGTTCCGGCCAATCTGTAAACCCGGTCCTGTCGTGCAACTGAGAATGGTTGTAGACGAATTGCATATCACCGGGTTCCAGTTGCATCGATAGATGAAGCGACGGATCGTTAGCGTAAGCATCAAATAGGTCTAAGGCTTCAATGTGTTCCGGAGTCAACCTCATAGCCTCTGGAAAACGCTGTGCGCTCTCTATGTATTGTCGTTGATAAAACACCGTTAGAAAATCGTCATGCCAGGAAAATACTGGTATCTCAACAAACGGTTTTCCACCGACAGGTATTTCTCCTCGACGATCTGTGGCAATGGGATCGAATAATTTGGCCAAGAGGTCAGGGCGATCTGCCTTCATGCGGTTATAGATGGTTTCTGCACTCACCAGCAAAGACTCACCGCCTTCCTGTGCTTTTTTTAAGCAAAGCAACCCGACCAAATCTGCGCTATCAGTATGAAACGTCTGCCGCTCGGCTGTCTGATAAATTCTGCTGTTGGGAGACTTTGCATCGGCACCTATATCTCTTACATGTCCCAGTATATGGCCTTGAGCGTTTTGTGATCTTGCCAACCCCAGGTGAGCTCCAATTCCGCAGAAAATGGTCGCAGCAAAAGCCTGTGAGTATGTGTTGACAGGTAAGCCTCTCAGAACTTCAAAGCCGATACCCGTTAGAATTTTTTCTCGTAGAGTAGCGATATGCCGTGCAAACGTATTCAGCGGGAACGACGCTTTATCAATCACACCAATATCCAAATTGAGCGTCTGAAAATGCGTGGCTGCGGATTCCAAATCGGCGATATCGTCAGAATTAAGGGTATACAACCATTCCTGAGGTGATTCGGCCAACTGACGTCCAGTCCAAGCAGAAAGCCCGGTTAATGCCTCTGGCAGTGACTGCATGAAACCGCTCCTGAGTCTGTTCAATAGTGTGGAAACGCGCGTTTTTCGGCGCTTCTCAGTTTACCGTTTTCAAACGGCAAACAGGAAGCCACTGTAAAGGCATTCTGACGAAATATTGCCTCGAAGCGGGTATCATCAAACGACTCAACGTGGATTAAGAGCAAATGGATAGACGGTCCTATTTAAAATCGCACCTGGGACTGGGGCTTTACGGTTTGATACCCGCAAGTGCCGTGGCTCTAGTCGGCTGTAGCGGGACAAAGCTCGAAAAATCGTTAGAGGGTTTTGATGGCCGCATAATGGGTACGGGTTATAGCGTCCGCTTATCAGGCCCTCTCCCAGAAAGTTTGGAAGATCAAGTTAGGTCCAAGTTGATGGAAATCGATGGACTTATGTCCACGTGGAAGCCAGAGTCGGAACTCAGTCAGTTTAATGACTACAAAGGCAGCGATTGGCAAAAGCTGGATTTACATACCATAAGCGTTATTTCTCAGGCTCTGGATGTCAGCAAAATGAGCCAAGGCGCATTTGATGTCACTGTAGGGGCTCTAGTTGACGTATGGGGATTTGGTGCGGCTGCAAGTGCGGCTGCAAGTGAGGGCGCATACAGCAAAGACTCTGCAAGTAGAATAATAAATAATGTCGGACAGCTGAAGCCGACTGAAAAGGAAATTACCAGGCTTCTTTCTCAATCTGGGTTTCAATCTGTCGACATTAATCTCAACACCCGTTCTGCCAGAAAACTCAATCCTGCTATTCAATTGGATTTATCCGGAATTGCGAAAGGTTATGCCGTTGATCAGGTGGCTTTAGTGTTGGAGCGTGCAAGTATTGAGAACTATCTGGTGGAGGTAGGAGGAGAACTTCGATCACGCGGTAAAAAACTCGATGGAACTCCGTGGCGAGTCGCCATTGAGCAACCGAATGACGATGAAAGAGATGTTTATAGAGTGATAAATCTTAAGGAACAAGCGATAGCAACATCCGGTGATTATCGCCATTTTTATCAACAAGGTGATCAACGGTTCTCTCACTCGATTGATCCGAGAACGGGATACCCTGTCCGCCACGATCTAGCGTCGGTGAGTGTTATCGCAGACTCGGCAATGCTTGCAGATGCGCTCTCGACCACGTTAATGGTGCTGGGTACAACAGACGCATTAACGTTTGCTAACGAGAATAATGTTGCGGCACAATTCATTCAGCGTTCTGCACGCGGGTTGGAAGAGTTTCAAAGCGAACGTTTTAAAGCTTTTACAGGATAGAAGAATGAATAATCCCTTTCTACCCTCTGAATTAACCGCCATTCAATCAGGATACGACCAGAACCCTGCCAAGTCGCTTTCTCTTCGCAAGGAGGCCTACACCGATCCGCGCTGGTTTGATGCTGATGTCAAACAGGTATTGGGTAAAACCTGGCAGTGGGTCTGCCATGTTGAAAAGGTGCGCTCGAAGGGACAGTACATCGCGGTAGAAATTGCCAATCAGCCCGTTATCGTTGTACGCGATCGTAAAGGGCAATTAAAAGCTTTCTACAATGTTTGTAAACATAGAGCCCATCTTTTGCTTCAAGGTGAAGGCACCACGGGCGGTATCGTTTGCCCGTATCACGCATGGACCTACAACCTTGATGGACAACTAACAAAAGCACCACATACCGATAATCTTGAGAATTTCGAGATGGGTGATATTTGTCTAGATCAAGTTCAAGTCGAAGAATTTTGCGGATTTGTTTATGTCAATCTGGACCCCTTTGCTAAGTCATTAAGCAACCTTAGCGGTGAGCTCGAATCAGAGATTCGTCACTGGGCGCCGGATGTGGACGAACTTACCTTTGGCCATCGCCTTACTTACGATATTCGATCCAATTGGAAAAACGTTGTCGATAATTTTCTCGAGTGTTATCACTGCCCGGTGGCTCATAAAGATTTCTGTCAGTTAGTGGATATGGATACGTACAAGGTTAAAACGCACGGTATCTACTCCAGTCATATGGCCGATGCGGGCAACTCGCCAAATTCTGCCTACGATGTGTCAGCAGCAACTGTTAAGACGCATGCTGTTTGGTGGTTATGGCCAAACACCTGTTTAATGCGTTATCCGGGTCGTAGCTCAATGATCGTGATGAACATCATTCCTGTATCTGCCGATCGCACGCTGGAAACTTACGATTTTTATCTGGAAACCGAAGAACCGGACGCTATGGAATTGGAAGCCATTCGCTATATCGATGAAGTGTTACAAGTCGAGGATATTGCGCTGGTTGAAAGCGTACAGCGAGGAATGGAATCGCCGGCATTTTCACAGGGACGTATTGTTCATGATCCGGAAGGTTCTGGAAAATCTGAGCATGCCGTTCACCATTTTCACGGATTGGTCTTAGATGCTTACAAGGGGATAGCGGGATGATGCTTCAAGGTAAGGTTGCACTGGTTACCGGCGGTTGTGGTGGCATAGGCAGATCCATTTGCCAACGGTTAGTTAAGGAAGGTGCGACGGTATACGCCGCAGATTTATCCCAACAGGGATCATTCGACAGCGACGCTGAATCCGGACAGTACGTACACATGGATGTGAGTTCTGAATCCAGTGTAAAAGAAGCATTGGAAGTCGTATCGGCTGCTCATGGAAAATTACATATCCTCGTTAATGCAGCGGGGATAGAAATTGAAAAGACTATTGAAGAAACCAGTTTAGAAGAATGGAATAAAAGCTTTGCAGTCAATGTAACGGGTACGTTTCTGACGTCAAAATATTCTTTGCCGCTGATGCGGAAAGCAGTAGATGGTGACAAGAGTGTATCCATTATTAATTTCGGCTCTTATGATGGATTCATTGCCGATCCTGGCCTAGCCGCATACTGTGCCAGTAAAGGGGCCGTCCACGCACTAACCAAAGCGATGGCTTGTGATCATGGGCCGGAAGGCATACGCGTTAATGCCGTGTGTCCGGGCTATATCGATACGCCAATGTTGCAGAGTTTTTTTAACGGTGATGGATCCGGTGGTGCCGGCGCTGATATTAAAGATTTACAGCAAGCTGTAAAAGACGTTCATCCATTGAAAACGTATGGCGCACCGACAGATGTCGCTAATCTGGTGAATTGGCTGGCATCTGATGAGGCTCGATATGCATCGGGACAGCTTTGGATTCTCGACGGTGGCTTGTCAGCTCAAGTTCAGCAGATGAAGCTATAGGAGCACTATTTAATGTCTAAATCAGTCATCATCACGTGCGCACCAACAGGTGGTATTCATACGCCAACCATGTCGCCGCACCTGCCTATAACGCCGCAAGAGATTTGGACGGCGGCCATAGATGCAGCAGAAGCTGGCGCATCCATCATACATTTGCATGCCAGAGATCCTGAAACAGGAAAACCAGATCCGCGTCCTGAAACCTTTATGCAGTTTTTACCGGTTATCAAGCAATCAACCGATGCGGTTATCAATGTTTCTACCGGTGGTGGTTTGGGCATGACGATGGACGAACGTTTGCGCGCGGCTACGACAGCCAGCCCGGAAATGGCTTCCCTCAATATGGGGTCAATGAACTTTGGCATTTTTCCTATGCTGGAAAAATATTCCAACTGGAAGCACGACTGGGAGCCTGAGTTTTTGGAAATGACCAAAGACTTTATTTTTCCAAATACGTTTAAAACTATTGAATACGCACTTCAAACCTTGGGCGATGGTCACGGTACGCGGTTTGAGTTTGAGTGCTACGACTTAGGACATCTTTACAACGTTGCATGGTTTGTTGATAAAGGCCTTATAAAGCCACCATTCTTTATTCAAATGGTCTTCGGCATTCTGGGCGGAGTTGGAGCTGATTTAGACAACCTCATGCATATGCACACTATAGCCAATAAATTATTTGGTGAAGAAAACTATGAGTGGTCTGTACTTGCTGCTGGTCGGCATCAAATGCCGTTCGCCACACAATCCGCCATGCTAGGTGGCAATTTAAGAGTCGGACTTGAGGATAGTTTGTATATTGGTCCGGGAAAATTAGCCGAGTCTAATGCCGATCAAGTACGTAACATTCGCACCATAATCGAAAAACTAGGTTTAACAGTTGCGACGCCGGCTGAGGCTAGAGAACGCCTTGCCTTAAAAGGCGGTGATGAGGTCAAATTTTAGGTTGTCGAGCACTATCTCAACATGAATCAGAAAAAAACAGCGATTGTTACCGGCGGAAGCCGTGGTATTGGCCACTCCATTGTTAAAACATTATTCGATGATGGGTTTAATGTTCTGACATGTGGCAGAGGCGAACGCCCTGAAGGCTTACCTGATCGTGTTATTTGGCAATCGGCTGACGTCTCTAAGGACACCGATGCGAGGGGCTTAGTCAATCAGGCGGTGGACCAATTTGGCAACGTTGATGTTCTGGTCAATAACGCCGGCGTGCAGGTTGAAAAGTCTTTGTTGGATAGCACGGATGACGACTGGGATTTGGTTGTCGGAGTTAATTGTCGCGGCGTATTCAATATGAGCCGCGCATGCTTGTCTCTGATGCAGAAAACGGGCGGCAATATTATCAATATTGGCTCTATCTCAGGCAAGGTATCTGACCCGTCGATGGCGCTCTATAACGCCTCTAAAGCCTTTGTTCACGGATTAACTCGCTCTATAGCAGTAGATCACGGCCCGACCGTGCGTTGCAATGCGGTACAGCCAGGTTGGATACTGACGGACATGGCAGATGATGCGTTTAATTTGGCAAACGATCCTATAAAAGCCAAGGAAGATGCATTAAGCAGGCATCCGGTTGGGCGATTTGGAACACCAGACGACATAGCCGATATTGTCAGCTTTCTAGCTTCAGATAAGTCTCATTACATCTCTGGTGAGTGCATTGCCGTTGATGGCGGTATGACAGCAGCTTCTCCTTTACGACCAGGATTATTCTAAACATGGAACATAAGCATACCGCTGCACTGGGTGCAGGTGTTATAGGAGCAAGCTGGACGGCTTTGTTTCTGGCTGCTGGCAAGAGTGTTGCCGTTTACGATCCGATGCCTGGTGCTGAACATTCCGTCAGAAACTTTGTCGAGAAAGCTTGGCCCACACTTGCGCAACTCGGCCTGACACACAGTGGAAATCCAGACGCCATTACGTTTACACAATCTGCAAAAGAAGCAGTAGACGGTGCGTCATTTATACAAGAGAGTGTGCCCGAGCAGTTACCGATCAAACATGCACTCTTTAAAGAGATAGAAGATGCTTTGGGTTCTCAGGCCATTGTTGCTAGTTCAGCCTCGGGACTGACGCTGAGTGAAATGCAAGATGGTTGGCAATCAGCTAAGCGCTTTGTGTTAGGCCATCCGTTTAACCCGCCTCATTTAATTCCTCTTGTCGAAGTAATGGGCAATGAAAAAACAGACGAAGATGCGGTAACGTCCGCTGAGCAGTTTTATGAATCCATAGGTAAGGTTACCATTCGCGTACATAAGGAACGCCCGGGCCATGTGGCTAATCGATTACAAGCTGCGGTTTGGCGCGAAGCCATCCATTTAGTTCAGGAAGGTGTGGCGAGTGTTGAGGATGTTGATAAGGCCATGTGGGCAGGCCCTGGATTACGTTGGGCAGCTATGGGGCCTAATCTGTTGTTTCACTTAGGTGCAGGTGAAGGTGGCATGGAGGCATTTTGTGAGCGCTATACTGATAGCTTCAATCGTTGGTGGGATGATCTGGGTACATTACACCTTGATAAAGCAGGTGCCCAACAACTCGTTAGCGGTGTGTTGGAAGAAGCGGGTAGTGCAACTCCCGAAGAACTTTCGCATCAACGAGATGCGCTGATTGTGGCCATGCTTAGGGCCACATCCGAATTACGTGACGCGAAATAAAAGCGATGCCAGCGCCCAATATCGTCGTCATTATGGCGGATCAACTCTCGCCACAATTTTGCGGCACCTATTCACATCCCGTCGTTAAAACACCGCATATTGATGCTCTGGCGAATAGGGGTATGCGTTTTGATGCTGCCTACTGTAACGCGCCTCTTTGTGCTCCGTCGCGTTTTTCGTTTATGTCAGGTCAATTGGTATCTCGTATTGCCGGCTATGACAATGGCAGTGAATTTAAAGCATCCATTCCAACTTTTGCCCATGCATTGAGAAGCCAAGGTTACAAAACATGCTTGGCTGGAAAGATGCATTTTGTCGGTCCCGATCAGATGCACGGTTTTGAAGAGAGGCTAACAACAGATATTTACCCTGCTGACCACGCTTGGACGCCTGATTGGGAAGCCGCTGATGAAAGAATTGATAAGTGGTATCACAATATGGATGCAGTTAAAGAAGCCGGGGTTGCTGCTACAACGTTTCAATACGAATACGATGAAGAAACTGCCTTTTATGCTCGCCGTCGGCTCTTTCAGTATGCAATGGACGAGCAAAACCCATTTGCAATGGTTGTAAGCTTTATTCATCCGCATGATCCCTATATTGCTCGCCCTGAATGGTGGGATCTGTATGAGGATGAAGTAATCGCATTACCCGAATGTGAAGAACTAGATGATCCGCACACTCAACGCCTAAGGACAGGTATAAAAGCCGATGTTGATGCTGTTAGCGACGAAGAGATAAGACGAGCTAGGCGTGCCTATTACGCCAATGTCAGTTATTTCGATAGCAAGGTCGGGGAGATCGTCAAAGCATTGAAAGAATCTGATCAATACGACAACACCATTATTATTGTTACGTCAGATCACGGCGATATGCTGGGTGAACGCGGGCTTTGGTACAAAATGAATTTTTTCGAACATGCCGCACGAGTACCCTTAATTATTAGCGGCCCAGGTGTCACGACCGGTGTTTGCAATGAACCCGTATCTCTCATTGATTTGTATCCCACGATGACTGAGGCGGCAGGTAGTCAGCAAACACTGCACTCTGTTTTTGATGGCAGCACCGATGGTCAGTCCTTATGGCCAGTGCTTGCGGCGTCAAACAATGCTTCGAATTTTGAAGGTGTGGCCATCGCAGAATATTGCGCCGAATGTACGAGTCATCCTATGTTCATGATTCGACGCGGTGAATACAAATATATTCACTGTGATATCGATCCCCCACAGTTGTATAACGTGGTGAACGATCCTTTGGAAAAAACGAACCTGTCTGGAACCTCGGAATTCAAAGAACTTGAGAATAGATTTAAACAGGAAGTCTTGGAAAGATGGGATAGCGAAACAGTCAGGCAGGATGTACTTGCTACTCAAAAACAACGTCATGCCGTTCATCTGGCGATGCAGCAGGGTGCTTTAACATCCTGGGACTACCAGCCACCTAGAGATGCCTCACAAGAATTTGTGCGCAACCATATTGAATGGACGGTAATGGCAAGTAAGGCACGCTACCCGAAATTTAAAGCTTAAGCACAAAGAGGATCGTTTCGAAACTTATTCCAGCGCTCGTTAAATGTCGCGTCGCGTAATCCTGTTGCTATTTCATGCCGCGCAGTTAGCCAGAGCTTACGCCACTCGGTTGCATCCGACAGAACAGTCTCCGGTGATGCTTTGGATCGTGCGATGAATTCAGGGAAACACTCTCTACCTGTATTAAAGCCTGGTGGTTGATAGCGTAGATCAAAACTCCAACGTGTTTTGTCGCTCACGTTCGGGCCTGCACCGTGCCATGTCCGTTTGTGCAACAAGACCAGCCCGCCCGCATTGACGCTTAAGTTTGTAGGGGTGTGTTCATTAACCAGCGCACCAGGGATAAAAATTTCACCAACACCGCTTTTGCCCGGACAGTGCATACCGACGTTGGGCCACAAGTGGCTCCCTTTTATGGCCTGCATGCATCCCATCTCTGGCGTCGCATCAGTTATCGCTACCCATACTGTGAGTATGGGAGCCGAATGCGCCTCTTCAACAACGACGGCCTCGTCTTGATGCCAGCCGGTCCTTGCCATATTGGAATTTCCACGACCGATCTCATTGAGCGCATTTTCCGGTGGCTTGATGCGCACATGCTGAACAGGGTTGGATATCAGCTCCGGTCCTAAAATGGATTCAGCGATATCAAGAATATTGTTATGCGTTAATAAATCGAATACAGCGGGCCCCACGTGAACTCCGGCTGCCTCATCTAAGCCTTCTTTCAACGGCAGGCTGATATCCAGAAATTCATAGGCTAAGGGGTCATTCGCAATGAGGTGGGTTAATTTTTCCTCAAATGAGAGCGAGCGCCAACCGGCAGCCATGCAGTTTCGATCTTGTGCGACCTGATCAACAACGCTTGCATATTCCGAACGCAAACGTTGGATGATGAGGTCATCAAGAACATTTTCGACGACGAGGAATCCGTCCTCATTGAACCGTTGTAATTGCTGTTGATTTAACATGAATCTGCCACCTCATCAGTCGGACAAGCCATTAACGCTAAGCGTTCAATAGCAGGTAAATAAAATTAGCCACGCATTCGTAGTCCTTTTGGATCGTAAAGAGGCTCACTCTGAACGGTGGCCGCATAAAATTCACCTAAAATTTCTACCTGTAATTCTGTTCCAGGTGCTGCATGCTCTGTAGCGACATAACCCATTGCCATGGACTTGCCAACATGATGAGCATAACCACCGGATGAAACATAGCCAATGGCTTGTCCGTCTTTGAGGATAGCTTCATCAAATGAGACATCGATATCTGCCTCTATCGTCAGAGTGATCAATTGACGTTCAACGCCCGCATCTTTAATAGCAAGAGTCGCGTCTTTACCCACGAAGTCTTTGTTCCAGTTAATGAATGTATCCATGCCGGACTCGATAGCGTTGAAGTCAGGTCGGTACTCCAGACTCCATGCGCCCCAAGCTTTTTCGAGTCGTAAACTCATTAATGCTCTATTGCCATACCAACGATAGCTGAGGTCTGAGCCTGCTTCTTCGATAGCTTCTGACAGGCGAATTAGGTATTGAGGTTTGCAATAGATTTCGTATCCAAGCTCGCCCGAAAAACTTAATCGGTGCAATACAACGGGTACGCCGCCGACGAATGTTTGCCGGGTATCGCGGAATTTAAAGTGATCGGCTGATACATCATCTCGAGTAATCCGTGATAGCAGCTCTCGCGACTTGGGGCCAGATAACGCAATGCCGTGCCATTCGCCGGTTTGATTCTCGTGAATAACTGTCTCTGGCAATGTTTGCGCAAACCATCGACTATGCGCATCTTGCATGGCGCCTGAACCAAACAACATAAAGTGCTTGTCATCAAAACAGGCAACGGTTAAATCCCCGTAGAGTCTTCCTTTCTCGGTGAGCATGGGCGTCAACGCG
Organism: uncultured Granulosicoccaceae bacterium; assembly: GCA_964498925.1. Classification (GTDB taxonomy): domain Bacteria; phylum Pseudomonadota; class Gammaproteobacteria; order Granulosicoccales; family Granulosicoccaceae; genus Granulosicoccus. The sequence goes on along the minus strand of CAZCKD010000014.1, from coordinate 16,838 downwards.
ATACGTCCGGGTTTGGGTATATGACCCGCCATGGTCTTGTTCAACCACTCTCTGGCGCCAGGGCCACGGATGACATGTTTAGCAAAGTTCGCTATTTCAATGCCGCCCACGTTCTCTCTCACTGATTTAACTTCATTGGCAACGTAGTCGTGTGAACGGTTGCGTTCAAACGTAGGGTCTTCCCACGCATCATCCGGCGAATTACCAAACCATAGCGCATGTTCAAGGCCGAAGGCTTGTCCCATACGCGCGCCTTTAGCAACCAGTCGATCATATAAGGCGGTTGTCTGTTGACGACGCCCTTTGGGTAGCGTCTCATTAGGAAACGTCATGACGAATCGACGCTCATAGTTCTCGCAAGACTTCACGGTGCCCCAATCCGGAGAAGCCCAATTGCCGAAGCGAGCGACGTCCATAGCCCAAACATCGATAGACGGTTCACCATCGATCATCCATTCGGCCATGGTCAAGCCAACGCCCCCGCCTTGACAGAATCCGGCCATGACGCCCACGGCACACCAGTAGTTATGCATGCCCGGCACCGGACCAATCATGGGATTGCCGTCAGGTCCGAAAGTAAATGGGCCATTTATGGTTTGTCGTATACCGGCTTCAGCAAGCGCAGGAATTCGTTCGAAACCTAATTCCAAACGATCAGCGATATGTTCAAGGTTCGGGTTTAATAACTCATGTCCAAAATCCCAGGGCGTGCCTTCAACTTTCCAGGGAACACCTACGGGTTCATAAGTCCCTAACAGTATGCCGTCGCGCTCTTGCCTGAAATACAAGTTGGCTTCATAGTCAAAGCCGCAGGGTAGCCGCGATCCAAAATTGGCAACCTCATCAATCGTATCTGTTAATAAGTAGTGATGCTCCATCGGTTGAACAGGCAGGGCCATGTTGGCCATGTGTCCAACTTCTCTTGCCCATAGGCCACCGCAATTAACGACATGTTCAGCGTTAATAACACCCTTAGGTGTTGTGACATCCCAGGTGCCATCAGATTTTTGTCGCGTTTTAGTTGCTGGTGTATGCGTGAAATACTTAGCCCCGTAGTGCCGCGCAGCCTTGGCAAATGCGTAAGTTGTTCCCGAAGGGTCGAGATCACCATCCTGATCATCCCACAGCGCTGCGTGGTAATACTTCGGATCAATGAGTGGATGACGCTCAGCTACTTCTTTTGGCGAGATGAATTCCTGATTCAATCCCATATAGCGGGCTTTGGATCTTTCTCGTTTTAGGTAGTCATACCAGGTTTTATTAGATGCCAAATAGAACCCACCGGTTAGATGCAATCCGACCGAATGCCCAGATAACTCTTCAATTTCTTTGTAGAGATTAATCGTATAACTTTGCAGACGGGAAATATTTGGATCTGAACTGATTGTATGAATTTGCCCGGCTGCATGCCAGCTTGAACCCGATGTCAGCTCATCTCTTTCGAGCAGGACACAGTCTTTCCAACCGAATTTGGCCAAGTGAAACAAAATGGAACAACCGACAACGCCACCACCGATCACAACCACTTTCGCGTGAGTCGGTAACGCGTCTTTTGTTGTTGCTTCCTTGATAAATTCAGGCATTAATTTCTCCAATCAGTATGCGATGCTTAGTACCAGGCATCGGGTAGTTCACTTTTTCTTTTAGCAACGTAATCTTCTAACGCTTCTTTCTTGGCAGGATCTATGGCTGGCGCTTCATAGTCGCGTAGCATTTGATTCCATTTTTGATGTGCTCGAGCACGCATGTCCATACTGCCTTTTTCTTCCCAACTTTCTACGTTTTCGCTATCACTCAGCTCAGTGTCATAGAACGCCGTTTTGTAGTGACGCATGGTATGTGCTGACCCTAGAAAATGACCACCAGGCTCCGTCTCCTGATAGGCGTCGCGTGCGAATTGATCATCGCTCATATCTAAACCATTCATCAACTTCTGATAGCTGCCAAGTCTATCCGCATCCATGATGAGTTTTTCGTACCCAGTGGACAGACCGCCTTCCAACCAGCCGGCAGCATGCAACGTAAAGTTAGAACCCGCCATCACCGTTGAATGCATGGAGTCAGCACTTTCATAGGCAGCTTGTGCATCTTCAATTTTTGACGCAGTCAGTGAACCTCCACAGCGCAGCGGTAAGCCGACTCGTCTGGCTAGTTGTCCAATAACGTAGTTAGACAACACAGGCTCTGGCATGCCGAAAGTCGGCGCACCCGATTTTAAACTCATGGAAGACAGAAAATTCCCCATGACGAAAGGTGCACCTGGACGAATCAATTGCACGAAGGCACAGCAAATCATAGCTTCAGCCATTGCTTGCGCGACAGCTGCAGCAGTGGATACCGGCCCCATGGCGCCGGTGAGAATAAACGGAGTCACAACCATTGCCTGACCGCGAGATGAATACACTTGTATTGCCTCGGTGACAACCCGATCAATGAGCAGTGGTGAGTTGGTGTTTACATTGGCCATTATGACAACGTTGTTGTCCATGACGTCTTTACCGTGAAGTATCTCCGCCATGTCCACGCTATCTTGCGCACGACTTTTTTCAGTGATTGCGCCTAGGTGAGGTTTATCACCAAGAATCATATGCGCAAGAACCATATCCAAATGACGCTTGGAAACCGGCACGTCAGTGGGCTCTGCGATGACCAAACCGCTATGATGCAGGTGAGGGTGCATGTAGGTGAGTTTCACCAGATTATGCAGATCCTCCATCGTGGCATAGCGACGACCGCCTTCCAGATCTCTAACAAATGGAGCGCCGTAGATGGGCGCAAAGACTTGCTTGGATCCACCGATGGTGACAGAACGAGCCGGGTTTCGTGCTATCTGAGTAAATTCACTGGGGGCCTTTGCACACAACGCTCTAATCCATTGAGCGTCGGCGAATACTTTATCGCCCTTGATCGTTGCTCCAGCTGCCTGCCAGATTTTTATGGATTCTGGATCATCACGAAAAGCGAACCCAATGTTTTCAAACATCCAGTCAACTTGCTCTTCAATTTTAACCAGCTGTTCTTCATCTAGCGGGTCAAAAAAAGGCAGTTGGCGTTTGATATAGGCTGGGACTACAGGTGTCGAACGGGTGTTGGATCGGGCATTTTCACCAGAGCGGCCTTTGCGTGTTCGACGAACCATGGGATCACCTGAGTGAATGTGATGATCGAATCATAGACCTTAGAATTGTGCGCGTACGCGTTGTAGTTTCCTATTTGCGGCATGCAAAGGGTTGATTGGCTCGAAGGCCACAGGCTTACCGATTGCTCCGCTTCTGTTAAAGGCGCCACCGGATAGATGGTGGAGTATTGTCTGGCTTTCTCCAAGAATCGTTAAAATTGGGATGCCCATTGATTTGACGATTCGTCAGAACCGCAGAAATCCACTGTAAGGTTGCAAGATTCCAAGGAAAAATGTCCACACTTTTACCGAATCAGCACATCACCTGCGACGAAAAGCGGTAGAATTAGGGCATCCTCCGCGCAAACCAGAGCTCATTAGACAGTGATCTGCAGGCTGTGTTGAGTAAGAAATTTACCCGAAATACAATAAAACAATCGAATAATTAGAGGAGTCACCATAGTGAAAATGATGAAAACCATCGTAGCTGCAGGCCTAATGGCAGCGCTTGCCGGTACCGTGCAAGCACAATCGACCGTTAACCTGACAGCTGAAACAGCATCACCGGGTGGCTCAATCCATCTGTCCATGGCTCATCTGGGCGAAGTTGCTGCTGAAATGGGTGTCGCTAACATTCAGGTAGCTGATGGTCAAACATTGACCAACTCTATCCAGAACGTTGCAGAAGGCAAAACAGATATTGCCGGTACGCCTTACATTCTGCCATTCCTGATGTCTCTGGGACGTGGTCCATACTCAAAACTCGGGCCTGAGAAAGGCGCTGAGCTGGCCGAAAATCTGCGTGCACTATACCCGGTAACATTGGGTATTTTCGCGATGTACGCCTATGACTCAAAAGGCTTGAAAGGATGGGATGACCTGGACGGTCGTACTATCTACAACGGTCCTCCACGAGGCGCTGCTCTGAGCAACGCCCGTTCAATCATTCAGCTCGCTACCGGTCTGAAAGAAGGCGAAGGATACAAAGGTGTTCAAGTTAACTGGGGTCAGGCTGTAAAGACCATTACTGACGGTTCAGCCGACGCGGTTGTTCTACCTATCTTGTTTCCAGATAGCCGAATCACACAGTCTTTGGCATCGGGCAACATGACGGTATGGTCTGTTCCTACTGAAAAATGGGATTCAGAGCCTTTCCAGAAATACCTGAAAGCGCCGGGTTCTGCGCCATTCACCATTCCACTAGCGGATGCTAATTTAGGTGACGGCGTAACAGTTGTCTCTGATGACGACACGTTCCGTGGCCTGGCTACAATCGGTGGAGATATTGTTAATAAAAACATGTCTTTTGATCTTGCCAAAGCTCTGACGAAAGCGCACATCGATACACTGGATCGATTGAAAGCCAAAGCTCCTTTTGCTAAGCACGCTGGTTATGGCGTTGTAGACATTGTTAAGTCCGGTATGTGTGGTCCTAACCCACTTAAGTACCATGAAGGCGCGGTTGCAGCGTGGGAAGAAGCTGGTTATGTCATAGAAGATTGCGCTAAGTAATTTTCTGGCTCGTCGCTTTACCCTCCGATCAGCTCCACTTGTGGAGCTGATCTTTTTTAGGCTATCCAAAATCGAGGCATCGAATGTCAAATGACGCACCGGCTCGTGTCGAACGAACCGATTTGGGCGAAAAGTGTGTTTACTGGCTGGCGCTTGCGTTAGTCATCGTGGGATTGCTCAATGCCATGCCGGGTATCCCCGGTGTTGATGCAGCATTCGAAGGTTTTCTCGGTTTTAAAAATTTTGCAATACGCAAATACCCCTACGAGTATTTCTATCCCATCGCTTTTTCAGTGATGATGATCATCGTTGCGTTAAAGCATTCGCTTTGGCGTGAGTTTGTAAATAGCTCTAGTACGCGCCGCTTTCTTGGCTTGCTGTTAGACATAGCGTTAATCGTCGCAGCGGTTTCTATCTCTGTCACGTACATGGTCGAAATTGAGGCGGTATGCTTGGTTGATCAAGTCACCGGGCAACGTGCTGAGCTTATCGCACGTAGTTTGGCTGCAGAAATAGAGTTTGCAGAGACATACGGCTTACCTGTACCCGATTCTGTGGATGATCCACAGTGCATCAATACTACAGGTGCTTGGCTAGCCGCCATCATTGGTTTGTCAGTTGTTGTTTTCCTTGCCTACAACGTCAAGGTATGGGGACTACCTCTTGTGTTGGTTGCCATCGCTATTGCTGTTTACACAGTAGCCACGGTAGCTGTTTGGTATTTCCACGGTCCAGACGACATCAACAAATACCTGATGACAAAGCTTGGTGGTGAACCGCGATTATTATCTGATGGCAGGCCACGCTTACACGATGCCTTAGTTAACAATTCATCGGGCCTATTAGGCCGGTTTATGGACATCATCCTCAACACCGTGTTTCCGTACATCGTGTTGGGAGGATTGTTTGGTGCATCAGCCGGTGGTCGATCATTAATCAAACTCGCGTTTCTGTGGACGCGTAAATTACGAGGCGGACCGGCTCATGCAGCCATTATGTCTTCCGCTATGTTTGGCACCATCTCGGGCGGACCCGTTGTAAACGTACTATCGACTGGCGTGCTCACCATTCCGATGATGATAAGGCGGGGCTTTTCCAAAGTGTTTGCCGGAGGAATGGAGGCAGCTGCTTCATCTGGCGGATCCATCATGCCCCCCGTCATGGGCGTGGCTGCGTTTGTACTGGCAGCTCTGACCGCAGTGCCATACAGAGAAGTCATCATAGCGGCGGCAATACCCGCTATTGCTTATTTTTTCTGCATGTTTTTATCCGCCATTTTTCAATCGCGAAAACAAGGCATCGAAGCTATTGGCGAAGTGACTGAAGACATGATCTTGTCCCGGGCTGACAAGTTAAATTTGGTTATGATTTTCGGCCCGATACTACTCATTCTATTTTTGTTACTGACACCAAAAGAAGCCATTGGCTGCGGATTTATCGCCTCTTTAATGGGGGTTCAGACAGTGACGCAAAACGGATCTTGTCTTGCGACAGAACTGCCTTGGTTTTTGCAGTTAGTACAGAATTCGGCAGGCGATGCGGGTAGTGCCGGATGGTGGGCGGTTATTCTCCTTTGCTTTTTATTATTTCTGGACAAAGCCATGCGCCGCGAACCAGGCAGGTTGCTGGACGCGCTCTCTGGCTCAGGCGTTTTGGTCTCAACACTATATCTGATGTTTCTGGCGGTATCGATTATCGATTTTTGCCTGAACTTTACAGGTCTGTCTGATTTCATTGCACTTGATGTTTTGGGATGGTTGCGCTCACTGGATCTTGGCGGAAGCGGCTCGGGACTATTCCAATTCATGGCCCTGTTAACCACCATGGCCTTAGCGGTACTGTTGGGAATGGGTATGCCAGCAGTACCTGCGTATATCAACGTGGCACTTCTTATGGGGCCGGTACTGGCAGGCTTAGGGCTTTCTATCTTTACTGCGCACATGTTTATTTTCTACTTCGCAGTGGCTTCCGCTATAACACCGCCTGTTGCTATCGCGGCCTTTACTGCCGCAACCATTACAAAGGCCGAACCGATGTCGACTGCTTTTAGCGCAGTTCGCTCGGGTATCGTTATGTTCATCATTCCGTTTGTTTTCGCTATGTATCCGGAAATTCTGCTCATTGAGGCTGCTGTCATTGATCCAACTGCCTTGCCATCAGCATCTCAATATCTACCCGGTTATGACGGTTTGATTCATATTGGACCGTTGATGTGGCTACTCTTTAAATTAGTGGTCGCTTTGTATTTCATCGCAAGTGCTCTTGCAGGGTTCGATCGAGTTCAGTTATCGGCCTTTGAAATAGCCCTGCGTTTAGTACTTGCCGTGTTGGTTCTTTTCAAAGCACCCATCATCTATGGTCCGGCACTTGTCGCTGCAATCGCTCTTTTCCTTCTTCATCGGGCAAAAAATCCAGAGAATAAAGTGCAAGCCGCGTAATCAGCGTGTCGCAGATGCATAAATATTAGGACTTCCACGACAGCGCGAACGGTTCTCTCAAGGCTACAATCGAGAGAACCGGTTTTTACGTGTTGGTAATTCAGGGGGAGTCATGTCGGAAAATAAATATCGAGATCAGCGCAAAATAGATCCGACGGCTGGATCGTACCTGGCTGATGGTTCTCCCAATAATGATGACCGTATCGAAATTGGCCCTACGCAGTTGGCCTATAAAGAATGGGCGGATGCGGGTTTGGTATTGCCCAATCTCATCAAAATGCGTGAGTACCGCTGGCAACGATTAACGCAGCATGTCGTTGATCGTGACTATGGCGGTGTGCTTCTGTTTGATCCGTTAAATATACGGTATGCAACCGACAGCACGAACATGCAATTATGGAATACGCATAATCCGTTTCGAGCCGTTTTGGTGTGTGCTGACGGGTATATGGTCATTTGGGATTATAAAAACTCTCCGTTCCTTTCCACGTTTAATCCTTTGGTTAGAGAACAACGCTCCGGTGCAGATCTATTCTATTTTGACCGTGGCGATAAAGTCGATGTTGCAGCCGATACATTTTCCAACGAAGTACGTGTGCTTATTGAAGAACATGGTGGAAGTAATAAGCGACTAGCTGTTGATAAAATCATGCTTCACGGTCTTCGCTCATTAGAGGCGCAAGGGTTCACTATTCAAGATGGTGAAGAAGTGACTGAAAAGTCTCGTTCCATTAAAGGGCCGGATGAAATTCTCGCAATGCGCTGCGCTGTTAATGCCTGTGAGACCGCCGTTGAAAAAATGGAGCAATACACACGGGCCAATGTACCGACCGAATCACTATCAGAGGATGATATCTGGGCAGTACTACATGCAGAGAATATCAAGCGAGGTGGTGAATGGATTGAAACTCGACTGCTGGCTTCCGGCCCTCGCACAAACCCCTGGTTTCAAGAGTGTGGTCAGCGCATTGTTCAGAACAATGAGATAGTCAGCTTTGATACAGACATGGTTAGTAGCTATGGTATTTGTTGTGATATGAGTCGTAGCTGGTGGATTGGTGATGAAGCACCACCACAAACAATGATAGATGCCATGAAACATGGCCACGAGCACATCATGACAAACATGTCGATGTTAAAACCGGGGTTGAATATCGAAGACTTGTCCCGCCAAAGCCACAAACTAGCGCCTCAGTACCAACAACTGAAATACGGTTGCTTGATGCACGGCGTTGGCTTATGTGATGAATGGCCTCTTGTGGCTTATCCCGATAAGATGGTCGAGGGGGCGTTTGATTATGAACTGCAGGCTGGTATGGTGTTATGCGTAGAGGCGCTTATCGGTGAAGTTGATGGTGCTTTCTCTATAAAGTTAGAAGATCAAGTGCTGATAACAGAAGATGGATATGAGAATTTATCGCAATATCCTTTCGATCCGCGATTGATGGGTGAAGCGTAAGCAATGCTTCTTAGTCGCTCGCCATGCCGGGAGTTGCAGTCGCGAAGCACTGTTCAAGACTGGGTGATAGCTAGTATGAGAAAAAAATCAAAAGTAGAGAAAGGGCTACTGGCGTTGTTGGTCGCTCCTGAAGTACTGGGAATTATCGCACTGTCTGTCTCAGTGTTTATTTATCTTTTTATAAAATAATGGTATTTGGCTAACTCAAGGACAAAGGATTTAACTCCAAGACGAATAGTCTAAAAGCCCCATTAATTACCTCGAAACTTCGGTTTACGCTTCTGGTTAAAGGCCAGAACACCCTCACGTCGATCTTCTGTAGGCACTGTTCGGTTATAAGCTTCAATTTCAAAAGCAAGCCCATCTGACAGGCTCATGCTGATACCTTTTTGAATGGACTGCTTTGCTTGGCGCACGGCAATAGGTGCATTGCCCGCTATGTGTTTGGCAATCTCAAGCGTGCGCTGCAGGAGTTGCTCGTTGGGTATGACTTCGTTGGCGAGTCCCCACGTCTTTGCTTCTTCAGCGCTAAACACCCGCCCGGAAAATATAAGCTCTTTTGCACGCTTTTCTCCGACCGAACGCGCCAGTGTTTGTGTACCACCAGCACCCGGTATGATGCCAATAGCGACTTCGGTTTGAGCAAATTTGGCTGACTCTGCAACGTAAATAAAATCCAGTGCTGCCGCAAGCTCGCAACCACCACCATAGGCGGCTCCGTTAATCGCACCAATTGTCGGAAGCGGGCAGGCGATGATGGCTCTTACCATACGTTCAAACACCAGATGCTGCGATCGCCATTGTTGATCTGTCATGCCGTTTCGTTCTTTTAGATCACCACCCGCACAAAACGCTTTTTCTCCAGCACCAGTTACCACAACTGCGCGCGTATCACCCGGATCGAAGGCTAAGTCTTCAAACAAGGTTATGAGGTCCCATGCCATTTTTGTATTAAAAGCATTGGAGGCTTCCGGGCGATCTAATGTCACCAGTAAAACATGAGTCGATACCGATTCGATAGTCAGCGTGTCAGTTGAACTGGGCATGGCGGTTTATTGGCTTCTTGCAAATACTGGAATCTAAAAGTCTACCCTGAATTAGAACAGTCGATGTCTTCAGCTCGTAAAAATGGGAGGTCAAACGTTGCAATTTAATGCGTGAGCGCTTCGCCGACTTTTCGCAAAAAGGATAAACCTTGCTGGAGTTCATCGACAGTGATGTATTCGTCTGCTTTATGCGCACGGTCGATCCTACCCGGACCAAACACTACGGTTGAAATCCCTGCGTCAGTGAAATATCCGGCGTCAGTACCAAATGACACGACATCTCTGCTGTTGAGGCCGGTTATTTGACTCACAAATTGAGCGGCTTCTTCACAGAGGCTATCGTCTAACGCTGGAACCGGAACCTCAGTGACTATTTTAATATCGGTATCTTCAGAAATTTGGCGCATTTCAGGTAGCAGGATGTCATTCGCATACTCCTTTATCTCATTAACAATGGCTTGTCCGTCATCGTCGGGCATAGGGCGAAACTCCCATTCAAAGGTGCACCATCCGGCGGTTGCATTCCGCGCCAAACCACCGCTAATAGTGCCGACGTTAAAACTGCAATAGGGTGGTTCGAAGTCCGAATCAGTCCTTGGATGTTCTGCCATTCTTGCAGCAATGGCTTCTATTTTTTGGATAAGTCGAGCAGCGATAGATATCGCGTTGACACCTTTTCGAGGGTCGCAGGAATGCACGTCGACACCGGTAATATCAGTGCGCATTTCGAAGCCACCTTTATGCCCCGTGATCAGTTTCATGTCGGTGGGCTCACCCACGATAGCTATTGCAGGTGACACGTTCAGGGATTGAAATTGATGTATCAGCCCGGGCATACCCAAGCCACCAATCTCCTCGTCGTAAGAAAAGGCAATGTGAATCGGTTTTTTTAGTGGCAATGTTTGGAAATAGGGGACAGAGGCGATAACGCAGGCAAGGAAGCCTTTCATGTCTACCGATCCGCGTCCGAACAGTTTATTTCCGTCTCGGGTTAACGTAAATGGATCATATGACCAGAGTTGTCCATCAACGGGAACGACATCGGTGTGCCCGTTAAGTACTACACCGCCAGCGACATCCGGGCCGATCGACGCGAGCACGTTAGCGCGTTGCTGCTGTTCGTCATAGCTCAGCTCTACCTTAACGCCATGTTCGTTCAACTGTTCAGAAATGTACTGGACTATCTGATGAGTCGGTGTCGCAGAGACACTGGGGATAGCCACCAGCTTTTCCAGTATTTCAATGCAGTGGTTTAGGTTTTTTTCCATGGTGCAGGTAACCCGTCCTTGGACGTTGTAAACAACAGGCTGACTTGTCTATGTTAGCGCAGATCGATACGGTCCAAATTGGCATTGTTATTGTTGCTTAGTAACCTGCGACTGCTTTTTCTCATTCGAAATAAGGTTACACAACTATGTTAGCTAGAACCGCATTATTCGCCTCAGCACTCCTCCTGGTGGGCTGTGGAGGTTCAGGATCAACCATGCCCACAACCGAGCAACTCTCTGATCCTGTAGACATGCTGGAACCGTTCGAAGACGAAGAGCTGTTTAACAACGAGATCGTCACTGCCTCCGGATTGATCTATGAAGTGCAAATTCCAGCGGAAGAAGAGGGTGGCGCGCAGCCGTCGGCTGACAGTGTCGTTACAGTCCACTATGTCGGCACACTGACCGACGGCACTATTTTCGATAGCAGTTACGCCCGTGGTGAGCCAGCCACGTTCAATCTGCAAGGTGTCATCGCAGGTTTTAGAGAGGGCCTTCAACTTATGGATGTGGGCAGTCGATTCAAATTTACGATGCCACCGGAGCTTGGCTATGGCGAGCAGGGAGCCGGGGAGCTGATCGGACCTAATGAAACGCTGATTTTCGAAGTGGAACTGCTGGAAATCAACTCTTAAACATAACCCCTAAACCCGGTGACGCAGAATAATCCGTCACCGGATAGATTGCTCTGAACACAACTGGTAAAGTGACGGCTTCGTCCTTTTCCAGAGCAACTTCCGTTGAGTTCAATCACTGTATCGCTGTCTGACATCGAGTCAACAAGCAAAATGGCCCTGATAAAGCACGGGGCCGATGAATGGATAGCCAATTCAGTCGCCGCGGCAGTCCGTCAGGCTGAAGCCGATTCCAACCTCATCTGCGGTCTTTATTATCTGGAAAGCTACTGCACTCAGCTGACCTCCGGTCGTGTCAAGGGCACAGCAGAACCCGAAGTCAGTCTTCCTAAAACAGCCAGTGTTGCCGTTGATGCAAAATTTGGCTTTGCACAACCTGCCTTTGAAAAAGGGCTGCCAGTAGCGCTGGAAACGGTCAAGAAGTCAGGTACCTGCTCTCTGGCTATTTGCCATTCACATACCTGTACATCGCTTGGCTATTTTACGGAGCAGATCGCTCAAGCCGGCATGGTAGGCATTGGCTTTACTAATGCCTCGGCTGTCGTGTCTCCACCAGGTGGCAACAAAGCCTTGTTGGGTACAAATCCGATAGCTATGTCGATACCCGCACAGTCCGGTGGAATTGCTTTCCAACTGGATCAAAGCACTAGTGCGGTAGCCTTAGGAAAAATTACAATGGCTGCCTCTGCCGGAGAATCCATACCCTTGGGGTGGGCGGTTGATTCCGACGGAAATCCCACAACGGATCCTAAAGCGGCATTGGCAGGATCACTCGTCTCCACAGGTGGCTATAAAGGATTCGGTTTTGGCTTGATGGCCGAAGTGTTAGCGGCTGCGATCACCGGGAGCGTGAACTCACTGGACGTTAAAGGGCTGAAACTACCGGACGGGGCGCCTCATGATTTAGGGCAGTTTTATTTCCTTGTGGACCCCACTGCTGTCTCTGGAGATAGTTTCTGGCACCGAATCGATCGCCTCGCGGAAGAAATATCCCAGCAGGAAGGCACACGATTACCGGGCACTCAACGTAACAGACCAGACTCGGTCACTATCTCTGCCGATGTCTGGGCGCTAGCACAGCAACTCGCCAGTTAAAGCTTCCTGCAGCACCGTCTTTTCAAGTACAAGCCTTCGGGCTATGCGTTTTTCAATTCAACGCTGTTCACAATCTAAAATACTTACAACAATCAGGATATTTCAATGGAAATCAGCGGTAAAAAAGCAATTGTATTCGGTGGAACTTCCGGCATAGGACTGGCAGCGGTAGAACAACTTGTCGCTCTGGGAGCTGACGTCATTGCACTGGGCCGTGATGAATCAAAAGCCAGTGCCTTGCCTGCTAATGCGTCATTTCGTCAATGTGATGTTCGAGACAGAGACGCATTAGAAGCACTGTATAAGGAATGCGCGCCTTTCGATATTCTGGTAAGCGCCGCTACCGGTGGTTCCCGTGCCATTGGCAAATTTGCAGAAATGGATATGGACGGCTACGCGAGCTCATTTGACAAACTTTGGGGCTATTCAAATGTTGTTCGATACGGTTTGGAGCACCTTAGCGACAATGGCGCGATTGTATTGGTCTCTGGTTCTCCAGCTCGTCGTTGCGGACCGGGGCAGGTAGCCTTATCGTCAGTAGGTGGTGCCGTAGAAGCAATGTCGAGAGCTATCGCAAAAGAAATTTCACCCAAGCGCATAAACGTTATGTCACCGGGATTAATCGATACGCCAATGGTACCTTTGAAAGGAGACGAACGTGCGGCTCACTACGAAAGGTTAACAGGTAACAATTTAATTGCGCGTCCCGGCACTGCAGATGAATGTGCCCAAGGCATCATCTTTTTAATTCAAAATGATTTTGTCACCGGTACAACATTAGATGTTGATGGCGGAATTTTACTTTCGTAGACGGTTAATAAGACTCACCGTTTTCTAATACCTGATTTATCTGCCTGAATTTGCAGTCAGAGATAACAGAGCCTATCAGCATTGTTAAGTTAAGAGACGCTGATTAAAAACGAAAAAAGCCCTGCAGAGTTCAATGAATCCTGCAGGGCTTTTACGTTGCGATAC
>CAZCKD010000014.1:0-3192 GCA_964498925.1 uncultured Granulosicoccaceae bacterium | reverse complement strand
CGAAAAAAGCCCTGCAGAGTTCAATGAATCCTGCAGGGCTTTTACGTTGCGATACCTAAGGTTTAAGTAACGTACCGATTATTCAGTCACAGAGATACTGATAAATTGCTCAGGCTCTAATGGTCCTTCAGGAACACGCTCAGGCCATGAGAAGTCGGGACGTTCAGTCAGAGGTGCTTCAGGTGCCGGCGTATCGGTGAATTCCCACTGAGAGCCGTTGTACGTTACTGATCTACCGTCAGCGAAATGAATGTCTTCGATGTTATTCAGTTCGTAAACCGAATCGCCGACTGTCAATGTCCATTCATTGGCTGAGCCGTTTTCTTTAGGTCGCACATCCCAGTCTTCTCCGCCGTCTCGAGCAGTTTCAACGTGGACAGCGTCTCGACCGTTACCGCCATCAATTCTTGACCCTGAAGCCGCAGCCTTCAGAAGAATGGAATCGTTTCCTTCTCCACCGTTGGCATTCCCTTGGGTCACCATAGCGATTTGATCGTCACCGGCACCGCCGCTAGCAGTGTTGTTAACACCTGCGACAATGAGCTTGTCGTTTCCTTCGCCGCCATCGACAAGCCCACGTTCACCCAGGGCAACCAATGTATCGTCGTCTGCACCACCAAAACCGTAGGAGCCAGTACCTGTCGTTACGATTCGATCTTGACCTTGATCACCATAACCAACGCTTGATTGGCCACTCACTTCAACATAATCGTTGCCAGTGCCACCGTAAACTGCAGAGTGATCGCCACGGCCGTAGAGAACGTCACTACCACCTTCACCAAAAACACGGCCGTTTCTGCCAAACGTTCCGCCAACATCCGATCCGTTGCCGAATTCTACGCGGTTATTATCGCCACGAAGATAAGCGGCATCGTCACCACGGCCAGTATCGATGTCGGCATTGTCGCCATCGATTTCAATGTATTCACGAGTGTTGTTTTGATTGGAAAACCGTGCCCGGATATCGTCTTCCATGCCTCGGTAGTAGTCTAGACCTTCACGCTGGCCAATTTGTTGGAACGACAGTGAAGGCGCTTCATTGTTTGACACAACAACCGGACCAGATGGTACGTCCGTGTTCGACACAACTATCGGATCTATAGGGGCATCGTTATCTGTAACAACGATTGGGGTCGGTGGAGCATCATTATCCGTCACAGAAATTTCTTGCAGATCTTGGTGCATATCCGGGTTTTCATCGATCCATCGATCGCCAGTAATATCGACGTTTCCACCATAACTCAGCGTCTGGTTACTAGAACCACTCACTGCATTGTCCAGAGTTTCTCTCTGACTCTGATTTCTTTGAGCGTTGAACTCTTGCAGACTGATTGAGTTACTGTTCGACGGACTTTCCGTGTTTTGCTCAGAACGTAAGTCAGAGGAATTCTGGCTGATAGAGCTGCTGCTCGCGCCACCGCTTAGTCTAATGTTCATGGGAATAAAAGGCTTCCTTGTTTAATGTATTCGTCCATAGTCCTTGGGTAATCTGGCGCTATGAAATTGACCTGAGAGTAAGAGACTCCCTCGGGCGCTATACTAATGAACAGTGGGGCAGTTGGTCAGTGATGCAACTCTGGTTTTGGCTTAGAGAACTTCATCAAACCTACATTTTGCAACGCGATAGTTTCAATTTTCTAGCAGAACCGTTCTAAAATACCCGCCACCGTTTATTGCCGATGACTAAATCCAATTCGTCATCGCAGCAGAGACGAATGTTCGGTTTGAGAAAATCCTGAATTGATGACAAAATGACCCTAAGTGTTCGTTTCATCAATAAAAATCACCTAAACTTGTGAAGCGTCACTAACAAGCCTGTTTAAGCCATTAGGTATCATCCCTTGCAAACATTTGCTCAATTCGAAGTAACGAAGACGGAATGATCAACCTAGGTACCAGCAACTTCATTTCTAATTTACTTGATTCGTCAGACTCTGAAAAAGGGTCAGAGAATATCAAGGGGATACTGGCGGCTATCGTGGGTCACTCAGGCTCGAAGTTGTCAGCAAAAGATGTTGTCAATCAGCTTGTTGGAAACATGGGTACTGCAGCAGATGACACGGCAGTATCGGAAGATGCCGCTCTTCTCAATAATATCGAGACGCAGGTACAGAGCTATGTGGACAATTGCGGCTCCTGCGATGCCAACGAAAATCTGCAAGCGCTCAATGATCTGTATTCCCAGATCAATTCACTGGTTAAAGAATCTCTTAAGGCCGAGCAGAATAACAGTGACGCAAATAGCGAGACTCTGGCTGACTCAGTATCACTCGGTGATGATGTTTCTAAAGAATATTCACCAGCTGCTGACACTGGAGCAATGTCCTCAGCATTACTTTCTGAGCCAGGTGTTAACGACTTTGCGTTGGCGCAATCTGTAGAAGCGGTCGCTTTTCAAGCTGCTGAGCGTAATAGTCAAATTACGGAGTCCGTTGAGTCCTCTAGCAGCAACGCTTCGTTTTTATCGTCGGGCAATGTAGAAAGCAGTTCAACTGCACGTGCTAATAGTTCGCAACAGACTAATATTTCGGGCTTAGGGCGGGGTAGTGATCTGTCTCTAGATATGCAGCCAGGAGCTGCGTACGAAATACCAAACGGCGTAAGCATGCAACAAATTCAGACAGAAGTGACACGGCTAAAACAGGCTATTGAAAAAGCAATCTTATAATTCCTGATTCCAGCGTTTAAATCCCGTTTTTACCAGTGTTAAGTAAATCGCTTGGCACTCAAAGCCCATGCCCCGGCAATAATCAGTAATGTCCCTCCACCCAGGTTAAACCGCTTACGCGCGCGTTTGGATTGCAGAAGTTGTCTTGCTGAAGTCGCAAAAAGTGCATATAGCGTTGCGTTGATCGTCGCTAGCACCACAAAGCTAATTGATAACACCCATAGTTGTATCGTTGCAGAATAAGAACTGCTGATGAACTGCGGTAGGAAAGCGACAAAGAACAATATGCCTTTGGGGTTCATTGCCGTCACCAACCAAGTGGAGAAAAACAATTTCGTTGTAGAGTCCAGTTGAACATCTGCCTTTAGCGAATCTGTATCGATGCCGGAGCTCAACAATCGGAATCCTAAGTAGATCAGGTATATTCCACCAACGAGTTTTACGACCGTAAATAGCCAGGCGGACGTGGACATAAGAGCACCGAGTCCGAGAAGAGACAGGGCAAGAGCCGTTGAATCACCTAA
>CAZCKD010000013.1:0-32109 GCA_964498925.1 uncultured Granulosicoccaceae bacterium | reverse complement strand
ACAAAATGTACGCGAATTAGGGCACCAATCAATGAGATAGCGATAAGTATGGCCCAATTATATTCATGGCCGTAGGTCATGCTGTAGTGATTGCTGATCATGACGAACAGAACCGGCAGCGTGAAATAAGTGTTATGAACCGAGCGTTGCTTGGCTTTGATGCCGTGAATAGGGTCTGGGTTTCTGCCTTGTTCTTTGGCTGCAATTAGATCGCGTTGCCCCGGCATGATGATGAAGAAGACATTGGCGACCATAATGGTGCCCAGCATGGCTCCATAGTGAATGAATGCTCCTCGGCCGCTAAACACCTGACAAAGTGCCCAGGCGATAAAGCTCAAGACGACCAGAAGGACCAGAGCCATTACACTTTCGTTTTTACCGAGAGGCGATTTGCAGAGCTGATCGTAACCAAACCAACCTCCAGCGATTGTCAGCATGCCGATACCGACGGCGACAGGCTTTGTCAGCGTCATGACATTGGGGTCTATCAGGTAAATTTCCGCCTGATACCAATACATCAAGGCCAGTAAGAAGAATCCGGTAATAAGGGTGGTGTAGGCCTCCCATTTAAACCAATGCAACGTTTCTGGGAGCGTGGGTGGGGCGACCTTGTACTTTTGGGATTGGTAAAAACCGCCACCATGAACAGCCCAAAGCTCGCCGCTGACTCCCTGTGCACTGTCTGCTTCCAGTTTGGGAGCCTGCAGGTGGTTGTCCAGCCAGATAAAGTAGAAGGACGCACCGATCCAGGCGATACCCGTGATCAGGTGAGCCCACCGACCCAGAAGGTTTAGCCATTCGAGCAAATAAGCTTCCATTAGATTTTCATAGCGTGTTGATCAATCGGCATGGTAACGGCGTCTATTCCTTTAATAATATAACCTTAGGATCTTCAGGTCAGATTTTGTCGGTTATTCGGGGCCAGTTCAGAAGTCTTGTGCCAGATCCTAACGACATAACCTTAAAGATCCTTACGAGTTTTCTAGTCAACTATGAAATTTAATGAGTTATCCCAAGCCGATTTTGTTGATCAATTTGGTCCTTTGTACGAGCATTCTCCCTGGATTGCTGAACGGGCTCACGGATTAGGCCTGACTGAAGAGCACAATGATCCTGACAAATTGTGCGCAATGTTCAGGCTGGTTCTTGGGCAGGCCAGCCATGGCGAGCAGTTAGCGTTGATACGGGCGCATCCGGATCTTGTCGGTAAGGCCGCTGTGGCCGGACAATTGACGGAAGATTCTACCGTGGAGCAGTCCAGTGCCGGTTTGAACCAATGTTCCAAGGAGGAATTTGAACGGTTCAATCACCTGAACGGGGCCTACAAAGAAAAATTCGGGTTTCCTTTTGTCATGGCCGTTCGAAACAGTCATCGACGCGAAATCCTCGATGCTTTCGAGAAGCGCTATTTAAACGCCGTGGACGTGGAATTCGATACGGCTATTGAGCAAATTCATATCATTGCTCGACTTAGGCTGGATGCCTTACTCTGTTAGGCTTAAATTTCGCAAGAGCAGTTGTCTCGGGCCAACCCGGCAGGAATCGAAAAGACATGAAATGCAATATACCGCCTCGGGCGTCGCGCAATGACTAATTACTCTTCACCGGCAGGGGGCTTGCCTGCTCAAACAGACATCATGACGCAGCGGGCCGTATTTACGGAGGCCTATGCGGTTATTCCTCGCAGCGTACAGACTGATATTGTCACCAGCTATCTCCCTCACTGGCAGAACACCCGGTTATGGGTTCTTGCACGGCCGCTTTCAGGTTTTGCGACCACTTTCTCCCAGTATCTGGTGGAAGTTCAGCCCAAGGGTGGCTCAGAAAACCCGGAAGTGGATGAAGAGGCGCAAGCGGTTTTATTTGTCGTTGACGGTCAATTGTCTCTGACACTTGTCGATGGTGATGAAACGGAGCAAACGCATGAGTTAGCGAAAGGTAGCTATGTCTACCTACCGCCTGGCGCTCGCTGGACGCTCATCAACTCCGGAGATTCTCCAGCGTCTTTCCATTGGATTCGCAAGCGTTATCAAGCCGCAGAAGGTATCGATAGGCCCAAAGCGTTTGTGACCAGCGATCAA
Organism: uncultured Granulosicoccaceae bacterium; assembly: GCA_964498925.1. Taxonomy (GTDB): domain Bacteria; phylum Pseudomonadota; class Gammaproteobacteria; order Granulosicoccales; family Granulosicoccaceae; genus Granulosicoccus. The sequence continues at coordinate 30,028 of CAZCKD010000013.1, read as the reverse complement.
CAGGTCGAACCGATTCCCATGCCCGACACCAATGGCGTTTGGGCTACGTCGAGATTTGTCGAGCCTGATGATTTAAGGCACGACATGCATGTGAATATTGTGACTTTCAAGCCCGGTGGCGTCATACCCTTCCCGGAAACGCACGTGATGGAGCACGGGCTTTTCATACTGGAAGGAAAAGCCGTTTACAAATTGAATCAGGATTGGGTGGAAGTCGAGGCAGGAGATTTTTTATGGCTTCGAGCATTCTGCCCACAGGCGTGTTACGCCAGTGGCCCGGATAATTTTCGCTATCTTCTTTATAAAGACGTTAACCGACACATGCCGTTGAGCTACTAGGGTTCTATCCAACCTGTCCGATTAGCTTGCCGTTTTCAACGCCTGTTAATTGCGTTGGCAGAATGCTATTGGCCAGGTTTGTTTCTGACAGTGTGACTACCCGTTGATAGTTGGGCGTATAGCCCTGGTGCTTCCAAAGGGATTTGCCATCTTCTGACGTTTCCTCGCGGCCTCGTTCCCAGAGTACATCTGCCGTGTGTCCCACCGATTGCTGCAGTTGGTCTAGCTTTAATGTTTCGCCCAGCGCATGGAGTTGTCGGCTTCGCTCCTGCCTGATTACCATAGGGACTGAATCGGGTAGGGACGCTGCTTTTGTGCCCTCACGCTCAGAATAGGTGAAGGCATGAATGTGGCCGAATTGCTGGGTAGCGATAAAGTCCAGCGATTGCTGCCACTCATCATCGGTCTCTCCAGGAAAACCTGCGATGATGTCAGTCGTGACATTGAAATTGCCCACGCATTCTCTGAGTTCGGTGGTGAGTTGGTTGAATTCTTGAGTTTTACATCTGCGTGCCATACGTCGGAGCACCGTGTCGCAACCACTCTGTAAGGGCAGGTGCATATGTGGCAACACTCGTGAATTTTCAAACAGGCGAAGAAAATTTGATGATAAGTCCCACGGCTCTACTGAAGCAAAACGAATGCGAGGTATATCAGTATCATCAAGTAAAGCTTTGACTAACGACTCTAAGTCGCTGTCCAGATCGGATCCATAGCCTCCAACATGCACGCCGGTTAAAACGACTTCCTGCACATCATTGTTTTGCAACTGCCGTACTTCCTCGACTATTTCCTCGATTGAACGGCTTCTCTCTGCACCTCTAGCAACCGTAACGATACAAAAGGTGCAGCGGTAGCGGCAGCCGTCCTGAATTTTAATGAATGCTCTATGACGATTCCGGTTGAATAATGCACTGCTTGCGGGGATGGTTGCCGCTTGCGGCATTGTCGGTTGAGCAAAAGCTGCTCGTGTCATCGGAACCAGTTTTTCTTTTTCCGTGTTAGGTACAATGAGGTCGACGCCAAGCTCTGCTAAGTCAGAGTCGGGTGTTAACTCACTGTAGCAACCACTGACCACCAGCTTTGCAGTCGGGTTGAGTCGTTGCAATCGTTGCAGTTTTTGTCTTGATTTGCGAACTGCTTCACGTGTCACTGCACATGAGTTCATGACCATGACGTCGGCCTCTTCAGGCGATAACGCAATCTGGTCACCAGCGCCCTTAAACGCTGTAGCCCATTGTTCTAATTCGGCTTCGTTAAGTCGGCAGCCGAGAGCACTAAGATGAATACGCACTGTTTTACACTTCGAAGACTGTTTGAGGGCGAAAACTTGTTAGTGTACTGAAACGTTTACCGAATTAGTGTTTTTCGACTCAACAATAGATTGTGGCGAGTATCGCTTTTCGCTACGATGTCAATATAACCACGAACTTGTCGTACGACCCCTGTTACCGGAATAGACCACATGTTTAGAGACTTCGAGAAAGCGCCGAGCCGCTCTTCGTATCAATTAAAATTTATCCTGACAGCACTTGCTCTCTTAGGACTTTTAGGTGCTTGGATAGCCAATTCCAAAACATCCAATAGTCTAAAGAGCTCTAAGTTCGAGCGAGATAAAGTCACAGCGTTACTGGAACAGCGAAGCTCAGATCTTGAAACAGCAGAACAAGACATACTAAACCTTAGAAGTGAACAGGCGGCTTTGCAAGAATCAATTGCAGCGTCTGAAGAAGAACTTGTTTCTCTCAGAGGACAAGTGGCTGATCTGGACCAAGGCCGTACTCAAGTACAAGGGCTGCTTGCTTCGGCAACCGAAAACAATTCGGGTCTTGAAGGTAGCATCGCTGATCTTCAGCAGCGACTAGAAGCTGCTCAATCCGAACTGGCCGCTGCCGAAACTCAACGTTTAACGGCTGCAACAGACCTTGATACTGCGTTGGCCAATTTTGATGTTCAGAGTAACGAGCGGGTTGCGGCTCTCGAAGAAGAACTTAGTCTCGCTGAGCAGGCCGGGGCTGAGAGGGTGCAAGCTCTGGAAGCACAGCTGAGTCAAACCGAGCAAGCGAGTGCTGAGAGAGTTCAGGCACTTGAAGCTGAACTCAGTGCTGCCGGCCAGGCGGACACAGATAAAGTGCAAGCACTGGAAGCCGAGCTGGCTGATGTTCGTCAAAGCAGCGCTGCTCAAATCGCCCAACTGGAAGCGGACATCGAAGGCTTCAATGCGTCGTCTAATGCTGAGTTAAGTGAGTTACAAGCGGTTGTTGCCGGACTTAACGACCAATTGAATAGCCAAACAGAAGCGTTGCAGTCCCGGGAAGTGAACATGGGATCCTACGATGCAGAGATTCAGTCGCTGCAGGCATCGTCTGCTTCTACCAGTCAAGAACTTGCAGATGCGCAGGCGAGCTACAGCACATTGCTAGGACTTTACGACACAGATGTCGCAGTCATGAATGCTGAGATCGGTGAGCTTGAAGCCAAAAGAGCACTGCTGGAAAGCGAAATCGGCGGTTTGAATGATCGCGTCGCAGATGTTGAGAGCAGCTTGGCTGATACGCGCGCAACATTAGCGGACACTGAGACTGCCTTAGTCGAGACTCAAACTGCGCTCGAATCAACGGAAGCAGAACTGGCTAGCACGCAAGATGAATTGGGTGTACAGACTGCGGCAGTTACTGATGCTCAAGCGAGCTTTGGTGACACAGAGGCGACTTTGCAGGCTCAAATTGAGGAGAAGGCAGCAGCATTGGCTGATCTCGAAACTCAATATGATGATCTACAGGCGCGCTACACCACGGCACAGGAAGCCATCAGTCTGCATGATTCTCAGTTAGGTGATCTCAACACCGAAGTGCAGTCTCTAATGAGTGCTTCAACATCTGCCAACGATGAGTTGCTGTCCTCTCAAGAAGGATACGCGGCACTGCAGGCACAATTCGATAGCGAAATTGTCGGTTTGAATGTTGAGATTGGTGATTTGGAAGCTCAGAAGCAAGCGTTGATGCTTGAAGTCTCTGATCTTACTGATCAGACGGTTGAGCTGAGCAGTGAAAAAGCTCAACTGGAAGTTGCCATGGGCGGATTGCAAAGCGAACTGGATACCGTCAAAGCACAGAACGCAGAGGTTGCTGAATCGACTGAATTCCAAATCCAGAGCCTTCAAGGCGAGTTCGGCCAGGAACAGGAATCTCTACAAAACGAAGTTGCTTCATTAACTGCCGAATCTGCTGATCTTCGTGGTCAACGTGATGCTCTGCTAGTCGAGAAAGATGCGCTTCAGGCTCAAGTCATGACGCTTGAAACTGACATGACAGCGTTAACAGCGGCTCAAGGTGATCTCGAAACGGTAAAAGCAGACGCTGAAGGACAGCTGGCTACCGTGCAAGCGCAAGTTGGAGAACTCGAAGCTGAACTAGAGGCTGTGAAGCCTTCCCTTGAAGAGCTACAAGCTAAAAGCGCAGATTTGGAAACACAGCTATCTGATGCTGTCTTAGCGGCTGATATTGAGCGCCAGGGCTATGAAACAGAACTAGCGAAGTTGCAGGAAACTGTTGATCTTCAGATTCCGGCATTGCAGGAATTAGAAGACAAAAGCGCTGCATTGGACACAGAACGTACTGCTCTGATGTCGCAAGTCGCTGAACTTGAGCAGGAGATCGAAACTGCCAAAGGAACCGAGAGTGAGCAGGTTGCTAACGCACAAGCTTTGAATGAAGAGCTGCAAGCCACGATTGATGTGCAGGTTCCTGCCATTGCTGAACTTGAAGGCCGAGCGTCTTCTTTAGAAGAGGCACTCTCAGCGGGAATGGCTGAGCAGGAAGAGCTTCTTCTAACGATTGCTGATCAAGAAGCCTCTTTGGTCGCGCTGCGCGCTCAAAGCGATACGCTTCAAACAGAAATCGAGCAAAAGAATACTGAAATCGGTGAATTGCAGGCCACGGTGGATGAGCAGGTGCCCACTATCGCTGACTTGCGTGCACAGATCGGTGAAGTTGATGCCCAGCGTGCCGGTCTGACGGTTCAGATCAGCGACCTGGAAGGACAACTGGCTGTTGCTTCAGAATCTGCACAACGAGCATCACTTGTTGATCCACTGCAAGCCGAGAAAGCTGCTTTGCAGGCTCGGATTGGTGAAATGCAGAATATGCTCGAAGCTAATCAAGGTACTGCTGCGGAAACTGCAACAGCGGTAGAAGTTCTAGAAACTGAGAAGCTAGCTCTTCAGATGCGCATCGGTGAAATGCAAAATGAATTGGAGAGCAATGTTCAGAGTCAGTCGCTGACTGCTGATGCCATGCAGTCGCTGGATGAACAGAAGGCTGCGTTGCAGGCGCGTATTGGTGAAATGCAGGATGCTCTGGAAGCAAACGCAGAATCAGCTGCAGAAACCAACTCTGCCGTTGAGCAGCTGGAAACTCAGAAACAAGCACTTCAAGCTCGCATTGGTGAGATGCAAGGTGAGTTAGAGAGCAATTCTGAAAGCCAGGCAGCTAACAGCGAATCGATAACAGCATTGGAGACTGAGAAAGCCGCTCTCCAAGCGAGAATCGGTGAGTTGCAGACTCAGCTGGAAAGCACGCTGGAAGCGTCAGATTCTACGACCAATAATGTACTGGCTTTGGAAGAAGAAAAATCTGCCCTTCAACTGCGCATCGGTGAGATGCAGTCAATGCTTGAGGCCAACGCTGAAACTTCTGAGGCTACCAGCGCCATGGTAGATACGCTTGAAGGTGAGAAGGTTGCTCTTCAAGGTCGTATCGGCGAAATGCAAACGTTGTTAGAAGCGAATGCAGAAGCGTCAGCATCGACATCTGCCAGTGTTGAGGCTCTAGAGACTCAAAAAGCTGACTTGCAACTTCGCATCGGTGAAATGCAAGGCCTACTGGAGGCGAACGCTGAATCAGCGACGCAGAACGCGGCTAACGTGGAAACACTAGAAACGCAGAAGCTGGCTTTGGAAGCACAAATTGCAGAAATGCAGGAATTGCTGGCTTCAAAAGATTCGACAGTGGCATCCACTTCGGAAGAGGTTGCAGCGTTAGAGACTGAGAAAGCGGCTCTGCTGCAGAAAATCGATGAGATGCAGACAATGCTCGACGACAACACTACCGCTGCTAGCGCTAACGTTGAACGTCTTGAAGGACAGCGAGCGACATTGTTTTCCAGAATTGGAGAGCTGCGAGCGCAGGTTGGCGAGAAAAATGGCCTGCTTGATGACAGCGCTAGCGTCCAGTCTGACTTAAGCGGCCAGATCGAAGAGATGACAGCTGCTCGAGAAGCATCTTTAGAGCAATTGAACGCTCTGGAAACTGAGCAGGCTGAATTGAACAAGCAACTCGCGAGTCTGGAGTCTGACAACGAGCAACTGGTTGCTGACGTTGCCGGTCTGGTCAGTGAGCGTGATGGTCTTAACGACCAGTTGGGTTCAGTTCAATCAGATGGCCAACAGTTAACTGAACAAGTCGCTGCATTAACGTCTGAACGCGATGCTCTGGCCGGACAGTTGAGTGATTTGCAATCTGAGGTAGAAGTGTTGGGCGGAGAGATTGTCGGCCTCCAAAGTGAAACTGCAGGACTGAAAGCACAGTTGGAATCAGCTCAGTCAGGTAGTAACCAACTGACTGATCAAGTTAGCACTCTGCAATCGGATAACGAGCAGTTAGCCGGTCAGGTTGCTGGTCTGGAGACAGAGCGTGATGCCTTAAATGAACGTGTCGCTACTATGAGAATCGATTCGGATAATCTGGCAATGGAGCTTGATTCGGCGAATACTGCAGCTCAGGATTCTGCAGCAGCCGGTGAAGCAGATATCGCAGCTTTGACAGCGGACATCAAGAGTGTTTCAACCGAGCGGGATGGATTACTCTCTGAAGTTGTCGAGTTAGGCGTCATGGTCGGTGATCTGGAAGGACAGCTTGGTGTGTCTGCTGATACAGTCGCTAGCAACGCTGAAACGATTGGCTCTCTCCAGTCTGAGCTCGAGTCCACTCGCTCTGCGGCAACATTGGCAGGTGATGAGGCGGCAAATGCTCAGGCAGCCCTTGAGCAAGAGATCACAGATGCACAGGCAAGACTTGAGGCTCTGAACGCTGAGCTTGCGGAAGCTGAAGGTCGCGTACTTGATTTGCAAGCGTCTAACAGTGGTCTGGGTGATGACAATGCGTCTCTGGAAACTCAGGTCCAGCAATTGTCAGATACCAACGCTACGCTTGAAGGTGAGCTGGCGACTGCAATGTCGACTAACGAAACATTGGCTGCCAACCTGGCAGATGCTGATGCGATAGCGTTCGGATTACGAGATGAAATCCGAAACGAACGTGAAAACGTTGTTGCTCAGCGTGCTGCGGCTGATGGCTTGTCCAATGAGTTGGCTGCAATTCGCCAAGAAGGTGAAGCTGAATCGAACAGAGCCCAGTCGCTCAGAGATTCAATCGATGCAAACCTTACGGCCAATGGAGTGGACAACGTTGAGGTGACAGTTAGAGACGACAACGGCGTTGTCATTAACCTGCCAAGTCAGGCTCTGTTTAACTCTGGCAGAGCACGTCTGAGCGCTGGTGGTCGAACATTGATGACACGCGTTGCAACGTCATTGAGCGATATCGACAATGACATCCTGGTTGAGGGACACACAGATAGCGTACCTGTCTCGGGTGATCTGCAAGCTATCTTCCCAAGTAACTGGGAGCTGTCAGTTGCCCGCGCGGCGAATACAGTTAACTTCCTGGAATCGCGTGGTGGAGTTGCATCAGAAAGACTCGGTGCACTTGGCTACGGTCAGCATCGCCCGGTAGCTCCGAACGATTCTGCTGAAGGTCGAGCGCTCAACAGACGTGTGGAGTTAGTTGTTAAGCCTTAAAAGCAGTACTATACCTAGGCACGATTGTTGATTCTCCGGCCCCACTAGGGGCCGGAATCCATTTTGGTAGGTATATGTCGTTAAACGAAAAATTTGATAAGACCATTTGCGTCGCAATGACCGGCGCATCGGGTATCCAGTACGCCTTGCGATTAATAGAATGTCTGATTCAGGCAAATTGCGAAGTCTACGTACTAATGTCCAAACCGGCCCGAATCGTCATGGGTATGGACACAGACCTCAAAGTACCTAGCCGCACTTCTGAGGTGCAGAAACAATTCTCCGAGGCCTACGGCGCTCGTCCCGGCCAGTTAAAAGCATTCGGTCAAGAGGAGTGGACAGCTCCTGTTGCTAGCGGCTCCGGTGCTCCTGATGCAATGGTTATCTGTCCTTGCACAACCGGCACCCTGGCATCCGTCGCGGCTGGCACCTGTAACAACCTTCTGGAGCGAGCTGCTGATGTTGTTATCAAGGAGCGAAGAAAGCTCATCGTCATGCCGCGAGAAATGCCTTTCTCGTTAATTCACCTTGAAAACATGACGCGATTGGCGCAATCCGGTGTTGTAATCATGCCTCCCAATCCTGCGTTCTATAATCTGCCCGAAACCATCGATGACCTTATCGATTTTGTGGTTGCCCGAGTGCTGGATCAGCTTGATGTTCAGCAAGTGCTTATGCCACGTTGGGGAATAGACGAAAACTAGACTGATGCGTTTACCGCTTTTTCCGCTTTCAAGTGTTGTGCTGCCTGATGGTTTATTGCCATTGCGCATATTTGAACGACGCTACATCGACATGATCAAGGATTGTTTTAAAAACGATTCCGGGTTTGGTGTGTGTTTAATTAAAGACGGAAAGGAAGCGGGCACAGTAGCCGAACCCTATCCGATGGGCACGCGTGTTTCTATTGTCGATTTCGACCAAGGTGATGACGGGCTCTTGCACATAACTGCCAAAGGAATAGAAGAGTTCAACATTCTCACCTATTCAGCCAATGATGATGGACTGATCATTGGTGAGGTTGCTCCAATAGTGCGTGGAACAGCCACTCCTATGGAACCTCAGTTCGCAGAACTATCTCAGAAGTTGAAGATCATTCTTAACTATCTGGAGTCAGATTCCCGGTTTTCTGAGCCTCAGCTAGACGATGCAGATTGGGTGATTCATCGTCTTCTGGAAGTACTTCCTTTAGAGAATGACGCGAAGTTCGAGTTGTTACAAATGGGTAGCAACCGTGAGCGCCTGGAAGCCCTTGGTTCTTTGCAAATAGAAATCGCCGAGCGATAGAGAAGACGGCGTTAGCGACACGTCTACAACAAATCCTTACAGTAGATTTTAGAATTTCTTTGTTCGTTGTAGCTTGCGCGTCTTACTGCGGGCAGTTCATCAGGCGAGGTTTCAAAATACCCCCTTGCGACGAACCAGTGTCCTGTATGCGTGCTTAGAATTCGCGCGCTTTTGCAGTTGTGCTCCGTTGCGCGTTTTTCCAGATGAGTGAGAAGCTGATCGGCTCTGCCTTTTCCTCTGTATTCAGGGTGAGTGGCAATACAGGCTATTTCTGCTGTGGCTGATTCAGGTTCAAGATACATAGCAGCGCAGGCGACTACGGTATTGTCTCTTTCACTGACGACAAAATTTTCGATATCCAACTCTAGTTCCTCTCGAGAGCGAGTGACAAGAGTGCCCGACTCTTGGAGAGGTGCGATGAGTTCGATGATGCCGCCGACATCGGCAATCGTTGCAGGCCGAATATGTTCCCAGCGATCGATGGTAATCATTGTGCCACTGCCATCGCGTGTGAATAGCTCCCGTAGTAGGGCAGATGGGTCACCGCCTTTGAGTAGGTGTACTCTCTCTACGTTCTGATGACACGCCTTGACAGAATGCTTCAGAATTTCGCGCAGTGCTGCGTTATTGCCCGGGGCGTCAGCGCTGTGCTCAGGCGAATTGCTTTTCGATTCAGCCAGCATACGTTGAATACGATCGGTACTGGCTTGTCGTAAATCTTGCCCCGAATCATCGATGGGTAAATCATCGACAAAGAAGGCCAACTTATCGGCTTTTAATGCAATGGCACATTCTGTGGCCACCTCGGCCACCGTCACGTTGAATACTTCGCCTGTCAGCGAATACCCCAGCGGTGGCAGAATCACCAGATGCCCTGCATTGAGTATGGCGGTAATGGCTTCGTTATGGATCTCCCTGACGGCGCCGGTATGTTGAAAATCCACACCTTCATGAATACCAAAAGGTTGAGCAGTGACATAGTTGCCTGACGTGATCGCCAGCCTGGCACCTGCCATCGGGGTGTTGGGCAGTCCCATGGATAATCGAGCTTCCAAATCATTCCGAGCGAGTCCGGCTTCTCGAATAATGGCATCCAAAGCGCTGGCATCGGTGACACGACGGCCGTCTACGATGTGGCTTTTTTCCTGAGCGGTTGCAAGCCTTTCATCAATCTGAGCGCGTAATCCAAAGCAAAGGACCAGGCGTAGACCTAAATGACTTAGCAGGGTTAAATCGTGAGTCAGTGTTGGGAGTAACTCGCTGCGCAGCCAGCTACCGGGGAGTCCGAGAACCAGGGTCTTGCCTCGGTGCGCGTTGATATAGGGCGAGGCGGCACGAAACCAGTTAATGTCATCATCTTCATCGCGATTGTGTTTCTTCATGACAATCCGTAGGAATTACGGTAAGTGGCAACGTTTCGGATACGTATAGTAAACCGCTGAGATTATTTAATCTGTTTGTAAATTTAGCAATTTTTGGGCACGAAAGTGTCACAGGTGGGTCTGTGGAAGGACAGCTTGTCTATTTGTGCTCCAAAAGTGCGCTATAAGTGGAATACTTGTTGCGCGTTAAACACGAAATATTAGGAGATTGAATTAGTGACGGATTTTCGGTTAAGTAACTCCCCCAGCATGCAATGCCTATATCGAGTCAGGCATTTTTACAAAGCGGTTGGGATGTGGCTTGCATTGTCGCTGTTGTTTAACCCCCTAATAGGCCACTCCGCCTCTGAGGAGGATACCTGGGCGAAAACAGTTTCCCTAGCTGCCGATTCTGTCGTTTCATTGCAATTGTCACAGCTGAGAAACTTTGATGATTCTGATCAGGGGGGCAGTAATGCCACCGGGTTTGTCGTCGACGCTGAACGCGGCATTGTTCTAACCAATCGACACGTCGTTGGCTCAGGACCTATTCGCATTACAGCAACCTTCCAGAACCAGGAACGCGTCGATGCTGTGCCGATTTATCGCGATCCGATTCATGACTTTGCATTCGTGCGTTACGATCCGAAGGCGCTGGAGTACGCTGCGCCGCATTCTTTGCAGCTCAAACCTGAAAAGGTGAGCACAGGTATGAATATCCGGGTTATCGGCAGCGATGGTGGAGAGCAGTTGTCCATTTTACCCGGCACAATTGCGCGGCTTGATCGCGAGGTGCCGTCCTATGGTCGTTATGGTTACAACGACTTCAATACCTTTTATTTGCAAGCTGCGTCCGGAACCTCAGGGGGTAGCTCAGGTTCGCCGGTCATTGATATCGAAGGCGACGTTGTCGCGTTAAATGCGGCTGCGAATACGCAAACTGCCAGTAGCTTTTTTCTTCCTCTGCCAAGAATTCAACATGCGTTAAGCCGGCTTCAAGCAGATGAAACCATTGATCGAGGTGGTTTCCGTACGTTGTTCTCTCACCAACCTTTTAGAGAATTGTCTCGATTGGGATTGAGCGAAGAGATAGAACAGCAAGTGCGTTCGCAAAATGCTCAAACCACTGGCATGTTGATCGTCGGGCAGGTGATACCCGGTGGGGCAGGTGAAGATAAGTTTGAACCGGGTGATATTCTGACGTCGATTGACGGAACTTTGATTGCTGACTTTATCGCGCTTGAAGACTTGCTCGATCAATCTATCGGACGAACACTCGCCGTGGAAGTCATTCGATTGGGGCAGATGAAACAACTTGAGGTGGAGGTTGAAGATTTAAACGCCATTGCACCTAGCCGCTTGTTTGAACTCGGTGACTCCATTATTCAAGATATGTCTATTCAACATGCCAGAGCCATGAATCTTCCGCAGGAAGGCGCTGTGGTGATGCGCGCCGGCTATGTATTTACCAAAGGTGGTGTGCCTCAAGGCGCTTTGATTACTGAGGTGGACGGTGAAGCAATAACTGATTTGGATGGTTTTATTGCCGCCATGTCGACGTCTTCGAAAGAAAATAAAAAACGCATTCGTTATATCGTGCCGCGTCGTGAATTCAGTTCGGAGATTGCCAACATAACCTTGGACAATAGCTGGTTTGACAATCGTCTTTGTGAGCGTGTTGACGGTGTTCGCTTCTGGGATTGCAGTAGCGTCTCACTATCTTTGATGGATGAGGCTGGCGATAAACCGTTAGTTAGCGTACCGCTTTATCAGGACGAACTTCTCGATAAGGTTGCACCTGCGATGGTACGAGTAGATTTCAGTATTCCCTATACCATTGACAATGTGTATGCCCGTCATTTTAAAGGTATCGGTGTCATCATTGATAAAGAGGCGGGTCTGGTTGCAATAGATAGGAATACGGTGCCTATCGGTTTGGGTGATGCGAACATTACGTTCTTTGGTTCCCTGGTTTTACCCGGACAGGTTGTTTTTGTGCATCCCAGACATAACATCGCGTTGCTTCAATACGATGCCAGTAAACTCGGTGATGCGCAGTTCAGTGCGCTCTCTTTGAGTGCTGAAACAGATAGCATTCCTGAAGATTTGACGATGGTTGGTTATCGATCTGATGGTACCTTCCGAGCCCACGATATCGATGATATCAGTCGGTTGACTATTGGCTTCAATCCACCGGGTCTACCGCGTTTTCAACAATCGTCAATTGATGTGTTCGGTGTGCCTAACGTACCGCCTTCTTTGGGCGGACCGTTGGTAGACGCTGACGGTAAAGTACACGCGCTTTACATGAGTTTTGCTTATGAAGATGATCGCGAAATACGAGAAAGAGAGTGGGCAATGCCTGCCGCGATTGTGCAGGAGTCGCTACGGATGCACCAATCGAAGCAACCGTACTATTCGATTGATGCGCGTTTAACGTATCGCCCTTTGGCAGAAGCAAGACAGTTTGGGCTACCTGATGAATGGCTACTTCGATACAACAATCTACCTGCCGATGTGCGTCGTGTACTGTATGTGACTCAGCTGATACCGAATACTGATGCGGCTGAAAAATTATCGTCCGGTGATGTTCTCATTGCTATCGATGGAGAATTAGTTTCTGAGCTATTCACCGCCGAGCTTTTATCTCAAAAGCCATCGGTGACGCTTACAGTATTGCGTGATGGTGCAGTACAAACCGTCACTCTGGCTCCGTCAGAACTCAGCGGATTGGGTACTGAACGATTAATCAGCTGGGCTGGAGCGACGTTCCAGGATTCTTTCCCGGATATTGGTTACCAGAAAGGTGTTGAGTTTCCGGGTGTGTATATAGCTGGAACAAGCGAAGGGTCGCCGGCACTGTGGGATAGGCTCTATCGAAACAGATTTGTTGTCGCTGTCGAAGGCCAACCGGTTAATACTCTCGATGATTTTCTCGCTCTGGTTAAGTCTCGAGAGCAAGATGAGATTACCCGCCTAACAGTGGTATCAATGAGTGGTCGAAAACGCATCGTGACTGTGAAGCCGGAGTATAATTTCTGGCCTACCTTTGAAATAACTCGAACCGGTGCCGGGTGGCAGCGAGTCAACCACTTTTAAATACTGACGCGGGAGGGCGGCGCAGTTGAAAAACTATGATGTCGTCATTGTTGGAGGCGGTATGGTCGGCAGCATGCTGGCCACGGCTTTAGCCACCGCAGAAGAAGCTGAGAATACGCTGAGCATCGCGGTTCTGGAAAATCAGGCGCCCGCACCTTTTCCCGTCGGCAGCGAGCCAGCCTATGATATTCGTGTGTCGGCGCTGAGCGTTGCGACGCAGAATATGTTGGAAAACGTGGGAGCGTGGTCGGGAATCATAGATAGACGTGCCTGCGTTTATCGAGAAATGTTGGTTTGGGATGGAGAAGCGGGCGGACGCACTCACTTCAAGGCGAGTGAGGTTGGTATGCCTGAACTCGGGCATATCGTTGAAAATCGCGTTTTGCAATTGGCCTTAACGGATCGACTGCTGGAATGCGAAAATGTAGATTATCTGTGCCCGGCTGAACTGGTCAGCTTCGACGAGCAAGCGGACACCATTATCTGCCATTTAGCCGATGGCCGCGAATCAATCAGTGCTCGATTATTAGTAGGTGCTGATGGTGCTCGATCAACGGTGCGTGAGTTGGCAGGTATTGAAATAGAGCGCCAGCCTTATCCGCAACATGCTCTCGTTGCCACAGTTAATACATGTCTGCCACAGCAGGACATCACTTGGCAGCGCTTTCAACCAACCGGCCCCGAAGCGTTTCTACCTCTTTGTGGTTCACGAGCATCCATGGTTTGGTACCACACGGAGGAAGAAATAAAACGCCTCCTTGCGCTTGACGATACGGCGTTTAAACACGAGATGGAATCGTCATTTCCAGAGGAGCTAGGTGGGATAGATAGTGTTATTGAACGCGGCGCTTTCCCGATAGCGAAAGCCCATGCCCGGCACTACGTGTCGAATAGAATTGCGCTGATAGGTGATGCTGCGCATACCGTGCATCCGTTAGCAGGGCAAGGCGTTAACCTTGGTATGTTGGATGCCGCTGCGCTAGCTGACAATATTCTTAGCGCTGTAGATTCTCAGAAGGATCCGGGAAATCTACGACACCTACGCAAATATGAACGCTGGCGCCGAGGTGAAAATAGCGCGATGATTACTGTGCTGGATGGTTTTTACCATGCCTTCAAGCCCCAACCCGGTGTCTTTCAGGTTTTAAGATCAGCAGCGCTCAATGTGGCTGATGCGGCGGGGCCCTTAAAACGTATGGTGATGCGGCAGGCCTTAGGTACGTCCGGTCATCTACCATCGCTCGCAAAGAAAAACTGGATTTGAAAATCAGTTGTCCGGTATTAATCGCTTACCAAAACTGACACATTTGTCTTCGGTGAAACCAATCGCTTGGTAAAACGCGATGACGTCGTCATTGCCGTGCCTAATCTGAAGGTTTATCTTGGGGCAACCGGCCGACAACAGCAATTCTTCTATGGCATACATAAGCTGTCGCCCTAAACCTTGTTTTCTGGTTTGCGGATGAACGGCCAGATAGTTTATCCAGCCGCGATGGCCATCGTATCCGCCCATCACGGAACCGATGACTTGTTCACGATCAACAGCAACTAGAAAGAGCTCTGGACCGACTGCAAGCTTTCTCTCAATATCCAGTTCAGGGTTGTTCCAAGGGCGTGTTAATTCACAAATTTCCCAGAGTGAGATGACCGATTGTGTATCGGATGTCCTGAATGTTCTGATATTCATGTGATTGGCAGTACGTTAAGTTTCCAGTGATGGAGGAATTAGATGGGATTGGATGCCATCGCTGAGTGGTTTATCATACAGATCACCATTACCTTTACCAGTGGATAACGTCGCATTGACTCAGGAAAACAAAGATCCGTCTCAAGAACTGGCCACTTTAAGGCATAGTGTTCAGAGTGTTCTGCTTTCCACTGTAGGCGAATACAATGAACCGCACACGGGTTATACGCCTTTTATCTTCGACCCGACAGAAGGTAGAGAGCATCATTTGATTATTTTTGTCAGTCAACTGGCCGTTCACACGCGCGACCTGTTAAAAAATAACAGTGTCTCTACAATGCTTATTGCCGACGAATCATCGTCTGAGCAGATATTTGCCAGAACCCGCGCAACCTATCAGTGCCATGCTGAGGTGGTTGATAAGAGCGATGCCGAGTATGAGGGCTTGCTTGATTCGATGCAGGCTGGACATGGGAAGATGATTGGCTTATTGCGAACGCTTCCAGACTTCGTGCTATTTCGTCTGATACCGTTACGCGGCCAGTTTACAATGGGGTTCGGGCAAGCATTTAAAATGACGGGAGCTCAATGTGAGCAACTGGAGCATACCCGTAGAGCCTAGCTAGAGCTGCTTGCTCGCTACTGCCATGGTAAAAAAATACTGAATTCTGCCGCTATCTAACTCATTCGTGTTGATTGGAGTTAGGTATGTCTACAGGTGTCATAGTTTTATTATTTGCACTCGCGCTTGGTGTGCTGTTAGTCCTGGTCTATAACCGTCTTGTGACCTTAAAAAATCGGTTTCTAAACGGATTCTCTCAAATTGATGTGCAACTTCAGAGGCGTTACGAGCTAATTCCAAACCTTGTCGAAACGGCTAAGGCCTACATGGCTCATGAATCCGATACGCTAACAGCTGTTACTGAGGCCCGAAACACGGCTTCTCAAAGTTGTAGTGCGGCTAAAAAAAATACAGAAGATGCATCATTGATAAACGCATTAGCCTCTGCAGACGGTGCGCTTACTCAAGCCATGGGGCGTTTTAATATGGTGATGGAAAACTATCCTGATTTGAAGGCAGATGAGCAAATGCTTAGCCTGATGGAAGAGCTGACGTCAACGGAGAACCGTGTATCCTTTGCACGGCAAGCGTATAGCGATGCCGTGATGGTGTACAACACGGCTATCGAGAAATTTCCGGCTGTTATTGTCGCCAGATTGTTTGCGTTTAAGGAAGCCGGTTTATTCGAAGTAGAAGATAAAACGGTACGACAGGCTGTTAAAGTATCTTTCGCTTAGTCGTTGAATTTACTTGCAGACGCTAACGTCATAGCACAATGAAATTCTTCGACCAAAAACACGCCAGAAAGCGTCAGTCACTGTTACTGCTTGTTTGTTTTCTGGGTGCCATGGCGGCTACAGGAATTGTCATTCATTTAGTTATCGGCGCGTTCTCAGTGTTGTTGGGTGAAACGCATAGCGTCACCCAGCCATCTAAGATGGCATTGGGTTTCATATTTCTAGTCTGGCTTACGATTCTTTTAGGCGCTTTTTTTCGCGCATTGGATGTTCGAGAAGGGGCCACAGCTCTAGCCAAAAAATTTGGCGCCGTTCGAGTTTCAGAGACCACAAGGTCTGATCAAGAGCAGCTACTTCTGAATGTTGTGGCAGAGATGTCAATTGCGTCCAGCAACAGTGCTCCAGCGGTTTATGTTCTGCGTCGTGAGCAGAGCATTAATGCGTTTGTACTGGGTTATGAGTCGACAGAAAATCGTAATGAGAGATATGCATTGGTTGTGTCTCAGGGCGCTTTGGACAGTCTTAGCCGGGATGAGTTGCAAGCTATAGTGGCCCACGAGATGGCGCATATTGCTAACGGTGACATTGCGCTTAATATGCATATGCTTATCGCGTTGAGTGGTCTTATGGCCATCGATGAAGTGGGTTTGATTTTGAGTAAGAAAAACGATGTGGCTCTTTTTTATCCGGGTAAATTTGTCGGTTACCTGTTAAGGGCTCTGGGTAGTATCGGTGTGTTTTTCGGTCAACTCGTGAGAAGTGCATTTTCCAGGCAAAGGGAGTATCTGGCAGACGCAACGGCGGTTCAATTTACCCGTTATCCCTACGCATTGGCCTCTGCATTGAACGTCGTTAAGGAACAAGATCACGAGCCGGCCTTACATGGCCACCATGCGCAAGAACTCGTACATTTATGTTTTCAATCGCCAAAGCCGGGTCGGTGGATTAGAGCATTATTGGCAAGTCACCCTGCGACAGAGCTTCGCATAGAAGCAATCGATCCTTACTTTGAGAATAAAAAAAGAAAGGCTAAGCAAGCACGACGGCCGTCTGATTCTCAGGTAACTGCCCAACCCGGAAACGTCACAGGTATCGGCGTAGGGTTGCCTAAAGAAGCAGCTACATCGTTAGTCCTTTCAGATAGCGCTTCTATTTTGTTATCGGACGTCAATAATTGCATCGCTGTGCTTTTTGCGATATTTGCAAGCAGCAATGCTAATAAGCGACAAGACTATTTGAGTGCTGCATCGTTTGCTTTTGATGCCAGCTTTTCTGCAAGAATAAAGCAATTATTGGAAACTATACCCGAAGATTTGACCGTCGGAAAATTAGCGACCATTGAGCATGCAAGCAAGATTATCTGCGAATCATTGAATCACGATAAGCGAGCGATAATTCTAGCTAAGCTCGAAAAACTGCAGTCAGTGACTAGTGAAAACGATTTGATGGCTTATGCCGGTTTACAGTTTGTGAGATCAAAATTGGATCTTGAATTTCCGGTTGTTAAAAATCTGGCTGCTGATTGCATGGCGGAAAAAAGACACGTTAAAGCTTTTGACGCTATGGGTCGTGAATTTGCTCTGCTGTTGTCGATGATGATTGAATCATCAGGTGCATCGCAAGCGGTTCTGGATCAGGAGTTTGAGCGGGTTTTAAAATGCTACACAGGCGAATCATTCCCGCGCAGAAGTAAGGACGAAGAGGGTGTCGTTGACGAAGTTGCTGCAGCCTTTCAGACGTTATATGCACAACCGATTGCTGTACGTGAAGCGTTCGTGCAACACTGTGTAGAAATCGTTAGACAGGATGGCTATATTGCCGATGCCGAACAGGCGCTATTAGATTTATTTGCTGCCAGTTTGGGATGCGAGCAAAAAGCGGCTTAACAGCTGAGGTCGATTCAAGGTTGTACAGAGGTTATCGGATACAGGGCTAATTTTTACCTTGTGAAAGATGCGTCAATTGGCCTGATTTGCTTAATGCAGCGTTGTGTTAAAGCACTAAATCGATAAGGCGCTAAAGCTTTGCGGTTTTATTTAAAAGCTTGCAGGCTATATCGACCCGATCGGTAACGATGCCATCAACCCCTCTACTTATCAGTGTCTTCATGTGTTCAGGCTCATTGATGGTCCAGTAAACAGCCGAGATATTTCGTTGTTGTGCGAATTTGATAAACCGGGGACTTGAGAGTGGAATACCGTAATATTCAGTCGGAATTTGTAAATACTGAAAAGCTACGGCTCTATTCATACCTCTCCCGAAATATAGCTTAGCCACTTCTGCTTGCGAAGCTGCTGTTGTCACACCGGGCAAACTAAGTCTGAAATGATTTAAAGCATTTGCATGAAAACTTCCAACGTTGACTCGCGAATGGGCGGCAGCTCGTTCGATGGACTTGGCGACGGCTTGTGCTGCTTCTTTGGAATTGTCCTTGATATCGATATTAATACGCGTATCAGGGTATCGCTCGAATAGTTCATCGAGTGTTATCAGTTCTACTTTTTTCTCTTTAAACGTTTTGCCATCAAGATTGGAGAAGTGCCATCCAGCATGGAGCTTTTTTAGCTCAACAGTGGTGAGTGAGCTAAATTCACCCTGTGCATTGCATGTGCGATCAACGCGACTGTCATGAGCCACGAATACGACGTTGTCACGACTTAAACGTACATCAATTTCCAGAACATCTGCGCCAAATGACAGTGCCAGATCGAATGCAACAGCAGTGTTCTCAGGAGCCAGCATGGAGCTACCACGATGTGCATAGACGTCTATAGTTTGCTTGGTATCCTGATTCACGGAATTGATCAATGGTGTGGGTGTTGATCCGCCACTAGTGAGTCGGCGTATCTTAGGTTATTGTGCAGGTGAGTATTGAACTATAACAATTACGATGAAGGCAAACGATCACACAACCATTATAAAGTTCGGTGCGACCGCTTTGTTCGCTGCGGCTTTGGGAGCAACGCTGACGCTGTTTGCAACAGGCAATCTTAATGAGAGCGGGTCTGTTGAAAAAGCCATTGATCAGACGAATATCACGTCAAGTGACAACGCGGTCCTTGATGAATCTGATTCCATGGCGGCTGAAATTGTCCAGCTTCGTGAGGAGCTCACGACAGCCAACGAAGAGAGGCGGCAGTTATCAGAGTCTGTATTAGGCCTAAATCGCGACCTTCGAACGTTTGAGCAACAAGTCGTCGCCTTGGAAGCGTTGTCACAGACCGACGAGAGCTTAGGCGAAAGTGGTGTCAGTAATGAGAACATCGCCGCGGATGATTTTACCGGCAGGCGATTTGGTGGTGCAGGGAGACGACCCTTTCAACAAAGTGCACAAGAACGAATTGACAGTCTGTTAGCAGCGGGTATCGATGAACAGACCGCTAGAGATTTGCAGGCCCGTCGTGATCAGTATCAGCTTGCTCGTCTGGAATTGATCGACCAAGCCTCACGAGAAGGCTGGTCCGGATCTGATCAGCTTCAGCAGAAGTTGGGCGAACTCGATGATGGGCGGGTGAATCTGCAGGAGGAATTAGGTAATGACGCTTACGATCGATATCTGTATGAATCGGGCATTCCAAATCGCGTCAGCATCGCCTCAGTGATTTCTGGTTCCGCCGCGAGCATGGCGGGTCTGGAAGTGGGCGATTTAATCGTCAGCTACAACAATGAGCGAGTTTTCAGAGTTAATGCATTGCAGCAGGCAACCCGCTCTGGTGTGAAAGGCGAGTACGTACAGGTGCAGTTTAGCCGTGGTGGGAGCTTGCTAAGTGCTGATCTGCCACGTGGCCCGCTGGGAGTCACCTTAAGCACGACCTCAGTGGAGCCTTAAGCGATCGGAGTCTACTTGATATCTGCTTTGACAGTCATTGTCGCGGTTAGCGTTTCACCCGGTTCGAGGGTCGTGGTTCCCGACGGAATAGACTGATTACTCAGATTGAACGCATCATTGGCATTTGTTACAGGCTCTACCGCGAAATGCGGCATTTCCGGGTTGTAGAGAATCAAGTAAGAGCAATTGTTACTTGCCTGCATCGTTAGCTTGATTCCTGCCTCTGCCCAGTGAATTTCAGCGGTGCCTGCGAACCCTGACATGCAATGATCAATAGGCTGCTTGGGGTCGAGTTGTCGGGCGGTAGAAAAATCCAGCTCCGGGGGCAGTGAAACTGGCTTTCCTATGGGAAGACAATCGCCGTTTGTATCAGGAAATACGCCCGTGGTGGGCAGGGTGAGGGTAGGTTGTGAACCGTTGACGACTCTGACGAAATACGGATGCCATCCCATGCCTGCCGGCATTGCCGTCTTTCCCTGATTGGTTAGCGTCATCTTACTGATCACTGTATCGGCACTAAGACGTTGTTCTATGGTGCTCACAAACGGCCAGGGCCAATTCACGGAAGAGTGATCGGTGGACTGAAATTCGGTCATTAGATGGCTGGAATCGCTGGATATGACCTTCCAGGGCAATTTTCTTACGGCTCCGTGGATGGCATGCCCTTGCGCTCCCTCAAGCTGAATTGTCTTACCCTGGAAGTTAAATTTGCCGTCCCGAATCCGATTGCTATACGGGATCATATGGAAGTTTGCAGCGGCTAAAGGGGCTGAATCGTGTTGCCCAGCGCCGTTTTTGACCTCGTCACGGCAGTCGGGCACCACAGGGTGCCATTGCCCGTGGTGATTGACTTCTGCGGCCGTCCACTGGGCTCCCCGGTTCGGATCGCACCATAAACGCCAAGTGTCTGATTGCAACGTATGAAGAGACATAGGAAATCTGGAATAAATCTTGGATTAACGTTACTTAATCGTAGCTCAGGTAAACCAATCCAGCTTGTCATGTTCTGACGTCTTGCCTGCCAGCTTTCCTCTACCTACACTCAGGTGTGTTCTGCATACTTAAAATCAAAGGGATATAACGTGATTTTGCGATCGTCATTAGTTTTCAGTATTGTCTGCTGTGTTTCCAGTGTCTTTTTCCTCGGTAACACCTATGCGCAATCTAGCGGGCTGAGATTAGGCGAGCCTGCTGCCGATACCAATACCTTGAATTTGGGAGCTGCCGATAAGGAAGCGCCTCCACCCGCTCAGCCTACGGCTAGCCAGTCCGGCGGTGCCGCATCGCGAACCCGGCATGGTGACTGGGATGTGGCGTGTGATCCGGCAGGTGATAATTGTGCGATGGCGCAAATAGGAAATGACGCCAACGGAACACCGGTTTTGGAAATGGTGATTCGACAACTGGCTGAGCCACTCGAAGTGGGTGAGCGTACTGCCACGGCAGTACTTGATGTCATCACACCGCTCGGTGTGGTTTTAACTGAAGGATTATCCATCTCGATTGATGGCGACCGTAAAGAATCCGCACCGTTTCAAGTCTGTACAGAACAAGGCTGCTTAGTTCGTGAACCGGTGGATGATGAATTGATTGCACGCCTTAAGCGAGGCAATAAAGCAGCAGTTAGCGTTATCGCTGCCAGTCAGGGAGAGGTCTCTTCAATCATTTCGCTGAAAGGTTTTACTAAAGCCTACGATTCACTGAAGTAGACAACTAAATCTGTCAGTGCTGCCGCAAGTCAGCACTGACAGATTCGTACCATTCACTCTAGCTTCCCAGCAATAGTATGAAGGTTGCCATTCTAGGTGCCAGCGGTGGTATCGGTGCGGCCTTGTTGGAGCAATTGGCAGCTGATGATGCTGTAGATTCCGTTTTTGCCACCTTCTTTAATACCGCAGGCGTTAGAGAAGGGGTGTCGGAAAAGTTCGCTGGAACGAGTGTTGAAATTCATTGGTCAAAGGTTGATGCGACCAATGAGAAAGACGTCGAACAATGGCTTAATGATGCGGGCCAAGTAGACTGGATCATTAATTGTGTGGGTATGTTGCATGACCAGCAGCATGGACCTGAGAAGTCTATTCGAACGTTTCAGCCCGATCACTTTTCAAAAAGCATCGCGGTTAATTGTCTACCCACTCTTCTGTTGGCTAAATACGCCGCTAAAGCTCTGAAAGCCTCTGACAAAGGTGTTTTTGCAACCGTGTCAGCCCGAGTAGGCAGTATTGAGGATAATCGCCTGGGAGGCTGGTACAGCTATCGTGCCTCTAAGGCAGCCCTTAATATGGCGCTGAAAAGTTTGTCTATTGAGTGGAATCGCACACTAAGAAATACCAGGGTTCTTGCGCTGCATCCTGGAACAACAGATTCAAAGCTCTCGGAGCCGTTTCAGAAGAACGTTCCAGAAGGTAAATTATTCAGCGCGGAGAAAACCGCACGTTTGCTATTGCAGCAGATCAAAGCTGCACATCAATTTGCGAGCGGACGCTTCATTGCATACGATGGAGAGGAAATTCCGTGGTAGTTACCGTGGTCAGAATGTCTTCGTGATTGTTATTTGATAACTGACTGTTTGCATCGAAGTCGTAGAGACTTTTATCCAGCAGATGCGAAGGAGTTACGTTACCCATTGCACCGAGCATGGAAGATATCCGCGCCGGGTCGTTCTCTTCCCATTCGGCAATCAATTGCTTCATGGCCTGCCTTTGTAGGTTAGGCTGAGAACCGCAAAGATTGCACGGAATAATCGGATAGCTTTGCTCAGCACTGTACTGAATGAGATCTTTTTCTCGGCAATGTATTAACGGACGGATAACGATATTGCGTCCATTGTCTGCATGCAGTTTTGGTGGCATTGTTTTTAATGTGCCGCCGTGAAATAAATTGAGTAGCAAGGTTTCCAGTAGATCATCTGCATGGTGTCCCAGAGCGATTTTAGTAGCGCCGAGTCGGTCAGCGGTTTTGTACAAAATTCCTCGTCTTAAGCGAGAGCACAATCCGCATGTCGAAGATCCCGCCGGAATTTTATCGGTGACGATGCTAAAGGTATCTTCCTCGATGACTTCGTACGGTATTTGTTTTGTATCGAGGTAGTGGGGTAGTACTTCTTCCGGGAAACCCGGTTGTTTTTGATCGAGATTAACCGCCACCAGTGAGAAGTCTATAGGGGCGACTTTCTGCAAGTGGAGTAATAAATCGAGCATGGCATAGCTATCTTTACCACCTGAAAGGCAGACCATAATGTGGTCGCCCTGTTCGATCAGGTTGTAATCAACGACCGCGCGGCCGCAATGTCGTTGCAGGCGTTTAGCTGTGGGTGTGATTTTCGACAAAATGTTGAAACCATGACTTGATGAGAGGCTGTTCCGCTATTGTAGAGCGAATAGCCATTTCTGGCATTGCCGCTGCATCATATACGAAAGATTAGTCAAACGTAGTGGTCGGTTCCGCGGACCCTAACGTAAAGTCTGCTACAGTAAATCTCAAAACCTCGACGGACTCAAAAATCGCAGTTATGGTGGCTTCGGCGCTATGAAAATCCTGATAGTTGATGACCACGCTTTGTTCAGAAGCGGTCTCGTGCATCTTTTGCAGAGCTTCGAACCGTCTCCGGAAGTCGTTGATACTGCCGATCTGACGGGTGCTCAGGAAATTCTGCTATCCGACGCGCCGGCTGATCTCGTCCTGCTCGATTTAAAGCTACAAGTATCCTCAGGTGTTGAGTCCCTTTTGCTGCTTCGGGAACAGTTTCCTGAGATTGCCATTGTCGTTCTTTCGGGTGAAACGGACCCCGCTATTATTCACAGTTGTATTCAGAACGGGGCGATGGGGTATATCAGTAAAGCCGCTACGCATGAAGAACTTCTCAACGCAATAACGCTGATAGTAGCCGGTGGTGTGTACCTACCGAAGGAAATTACGGCAGTTCATGCGGCATCTGTTAAGACAGGATCTATGGGTAATCAGGATGCCTTGTCAGGTTTATCCGATCGTCAAAGAGAAGTGCTCACCTACGTCATTCAGGGAAAGCCGAATAAGACGATATCTGACAAGCTGAATATTTCTCAGAATACGGTTAAGGCTCATCTGTCAGGAATATTCAAACTATTGGGTGCGTCAAACCGAACGGAGGCAGTTTATATCGCTGCACGTTCGGGCGTCATTCTAGAATAGGTTCGTATCTATAACGTGTTCGATGATTCTGAGTAAGGATTAATTAACCTTATTGCATAATCTGCTTGTCGACTGCTTCATAGACGTCATTTAGGGTGGACTGCCCACCTAGTTCAATCGTCTTTAGTGAACCGTCAGCAAACGCACGATCAACCGCGTTAACCATTAAATTGGCGGCGTCTTCTGCGGGTTTGTAATTGTTAGTATCCGCCAACCACTGTAACAACATGGCTCCGCTTAGAAACATAGCCGTCGGATTCGCCAGTCCCTTTCCGGCAATGTCCGGTGCTGTGCCATGGCACGGTTGAAAAACCGCATGGTTATCGCCTATATCTGCAGAAGGGGCGTAGCCCATTCCTCCGATGAGTCCGGCAGCCAGGTCAGATAAAATGTCGCCGAACATGTTTTCAGTCACCATAACGTCGTAGTCCCAGGGACGAGTTAATAGATTCAAAGACATGATGTCGACATAACCATGATCGATGGGTGTTGCAGTTGTATTAAATGAGCTTTCATGTTTTGCGGCTGCTTCGTAAAACATTTTTCTAAAAAAAGCGAATGCCGGAAATACGTTTGCTTTATCAATGCAGGTAATGCGTTTAGCGTTTCTTCTTGCTGCAAGTTCAAAGGTTTTGTCGAACAATCTTTCGCTGACATTGCGTGTAATAACGAGCGTTTCTTCCGCCTGTTCATCACCTATCATTTTCGAAGGCGCTTGAGGTGCGAATAAGCCTTCGATAGATTCGCGTACCAGAACGAAGTCGATGTCTTTGGCACGTGGGTCGGACAAAGGGCTGGGCACGCCGGGTATGCTTCGTATGGGGCGGATTCCAGCATAAAGCTCCAATGCGAATCTCAGCTCTATCTGCGGGACTAGCTCTGTACCATCTGGATACCGAACGTCCGGATCTCCCATGGCCGAAAGTAAAATTGCATCGGCTTTCCTGGCTTCTACAACCGAATGTGCCGGCAATGCCTCACCGACCTCGAGGTAAGCTTTGGAACCTGCAGCAAGGTGCTGCACGTTTAATTCGATGGCATTGTCAGGGTTTTGTTTCGATATGTTTAAACATGCCTTGTGCATGAGGTCTAAGCAGGGCGCTGTGATTTCCGGCCCGATCCCATCTCCCTCGAATACTGCAATATTGAATACTTTGCTCATTAAGTGTCTCGGTGTATTTCAGGAGTCTTGATGTTTTCGCAAGCGACAAACAAGGCATTTAGTCTAACGATACTGACGGGTTAATTCACCCAGGGGCACGTTCCAGTGTTGCATGGCAGCACCGGTTATTGAGCCGTTAATGAAAGGAATGTTTTCGCCCAGTAGGTTCCCGAGATAGAGCGTTTTTCTGTCCGGTCCACCGAAGGCAAGATTCGACATGTTTTTAAGGTGTGTCGATTTCGCGTTATCGAGATGCTCTCGTCCGAGGCTGTCATTTTGGTAAGCGCTTTCGGTCCAATGGATATGGTCGGCATCGCTGTCCTCGAACATTGTCTGCGCCAGTCCGTCTCTGGACACCCGGATTATTCTATTGCTCACAATGCTTGTTACCCAGACATGGCCGGTCTCGTCTAATGCCAGTCCGTCTGGATACGTACCTGCTGGAAAATGAGTCATCACCCGACCATCTTGCAGAGACACCTGCGCGGAGTCTAAATGCTTTAACTTGAACCGAGTAAGTCGTCGAGCAAATGTCTCATTGACCCAAACCTC
Source organism: uncultured Granulosicoccaceae bacterium (assembly GCA_964498925.1). Taxonomy (GTDB): domain Bacteria; phylum Pseudomonadota; class Gammaproteobacteria; order Granulosicoccales; family Granulosicoccaceae; genus Granulosicoccus. Next base: position 4,384 of record CAZCKD010000013.1, on the reverse strand, counting down.
TCCACGCTCTTCATCGATAATGCACTCATTGGTATAGCCGAGACCGTCGGCCACAATTCGTGCGTCGCTGCTACCCGGCTCTATGACGGCAATAAAGCCTGAGCTGGCGCTGGCTCTGTAATCAGTGGCTCTGGGGGTCTTTCGTGTGCTGACGGTCAGCCAGATTCTCCCCGTGCTGTCTTTCACCACGAAGTTGGTCGGTGGTATGGGGTGTCCATTTACGGTCAGAGCAACCGGCTCGATATCGCCGGATGGGTAGAGTCTGAAAATACCGCCATCCGTTTCTCCCATATGCGCCAATAAAACAGTGCCGCCAGCTTCCAGAGCAATGCCGTTGGGCCGCATTGTTGTTGGGTACTTTCCCAGTATGTGATGCACCTCATTGTCGGGCAGAATGAGGCTAATGCCCCCGTTGTCTGACCAGTTGGGAACGAGTAGAAGTCCTGATTCATGGGCAAGAACACACTCGGGGCGACTTAAATTCTTGCCCAGAAAACCGTGAATGGACGATAAAGGGAGATTTTCTGGTATCACTTTCGTTTAATTGCTGGCACTGTATGTACTTGGTCGCTGTACCCCATAGTCTCGACCATTAGAATCGACCGTTCAAGGGCCTATTGACGCATCTTTTGCGCAACGGTGCTTAAGCGATCCGGTTCAGTCTCATATGTCGGAGTTATAGCCATGAATAAGCCCACTGAAAATGTCGATATGACAGATCTGGTCGAGATGGACCGATCCCACGTCTGGCATCATCTTACGCCTCACAAAGCGCTTGAGGAGAAGGATCCGCTGGTTATTGTCAAAGGCGATGGCATGCGTATCTGGGATCAGAATGGCAAAGAGCATTTAGACGCAGTTTCCGGCGCAGTCTGGACGGTCAACCTAGGTTATGGCCGCGAAAGTATCGCCAATGCGGTAAGAGATCAGCTGGTTGAAATGTGCTACTTCGCAGGCTCTGCCGGCAATGTTCCGGGTATTCAATATGCCGAACGATTGATTTCCAAAATGCCAGGTATGAGTCGTGTTTATTATTCCAACTCCGGTTCTGAAGCCAATGAAAAAGGCTACAAAATTGTCCGTCAGATAGCTGCGATGCAAAATGGCGGTAAGAAGCACAAAATCCTATATCGTGACAGGGACTATCACGGCACGACGATCACTGCACTTTCAACGTGCGGACAAAACGAACGTCGCGATCAATACGGACCATTTACTCCGGGCTTTGTCGAAGTACCGCACTGTTGTGAGTATCGAAGCCAATTCCCTGATGATTCCGACTACGGTGTCAAGATTGCCCGGGAAATCGAAAACGTTATTCTTCGAGAAGATCCAGACACTGTTGGCTCTATCGTGTTGGAACCAATCACAGCGGGTGGCGGCGTCATCACTCCACCTGAAGGGTATTGGGAAACGGTTCAGGAGATTTGTAAGAAGTATGGCGTGCTCTTACATATTGATGAGGTTGTTTGTGGTTTGGGTCGAACGGGTAAATGGTTCGGTTATCAGCACTACGATATCAAACCAGACATCGTTACGATGGCTAAGGGTGTCGCCAGTGGCTACGCTGCCATTGCTTGCACAGTGACAACCGAAGAGGTTTTCAATCAATTTAAGAAAACCGAAGATTCCATGAGTTACTTCCGTGATATCAGTACGTTTGGTGGATGTGCTGCTGGACCAGCTGCGGCATTAGAAACCATGCGCATTATCGAAGATGAAAAGCTCTTGGAAAATACTGAGAAGATGGGACAGTATTTAATGGAGAAGCTTCGAGGACTCCAGAATAAATATAAAGTGATTGGTGATGTCCGGGGTAAAGGACTGTTCTGCGGCTTTGAACTGGTCAAAGATCGTCAGACTAAAGAGCCTGTTGATGAAAGTATGCTTGTTAAAATCGCAGGAGACTGCATGGAGCAGGGTGTAGTGATAGGTCGTACAAATCGAAGCCTTACGGGTCTGAACAACACGGTGTGTCTGAGTCCTGCGCTCATCTGCAATGAAGGTGACATCGATGAGATCGTCCAGGCGATCGACAATGCGATGGATCGTCACGCAAAGATCTAGGTAGTATCACTTTCTATGATTAAAGTCTGGGGCCGCCTTTCGTCGTCGAACGTACAGGTGGTCCTGTGGTGCTTAAGCGAATTAGATCTTGCCTACTCTCGATCAGACGCAGGTTTCATCTATGGGGTCGTAGATACAGACGAGTATCGCGCAATCAATCCCAACGGTACCGTTCCCACCATACAGGATGCTGACAATGCGCCATTGTGGGAGTCGGGAGCGATTCTGCGATATTTGGCATCTCGTTATGGACCCGATGAATTCTGGCCCAAGGATCCGTCCAAGCGTTGCTTGATCGATCAGTGGGCTGAATGGTCGAAAGTTCAGATAGCGTTAAATTTTACCAGCCCCATTTTCTGGCAAGCCGTGAGGGTAAAACCTGAACGACGCAATACGGAGCTAGTGAAAAAGAACGTCGATACTCTGTCGAAGTATCTACACATTGCTGATCAACGATTATCTAAATACACGTATCTGGCAGGAGATCATTTCACTCTGGCCGATATTCAATTTGCCCACTGTTTGTATCGCTATTTTAATATTGATATTCCGAGGGAAAAACTAATCCACTTGGATCGCTATTACGCCTTAATAAGCGAGAGAGCTGCTTATCAGAAGTACGTGCAAGTGGATTATTCGGAACTAGCCAATTCCATGTAATAGCCCGACTCAGTCGATTCTACTCACTGAGCGTAGAGAGCGTTTCAAGCATAGGACCAACCACTGGCTGCAACGTATCACCAACGCCTGGAAGACTTAAGGCTGAATCGGCCAATGGTTTAATACCCGATAGTCCATTGCCAACTAACTTTGACAGCGGCCCTTTGGCGACATCCGGAATGTTGGGTATCAGTTTGGCTACCTTCTGAACACTAGCGTTGGCCTCTTCTAAGCGTGGTAGCGCCTCCTTGGCGGAGGCTTCATCAGTAACGCCTGCCAAAACACTTTTTGTTGAACCCAGTGCATTGCCTAGTACGCGACTGAGGCCACTAAGACTTAAGCTCTCGCTCTCATCGCTAGCACCAGCCTCAGCATCTGAAGAAGTGCTTGCTGCGGATTCCGTTGTGTTGGTGGTTGATTCGTCGCTCTCTTGTGCAGAGTCCTCAGCGCTTGTTGACACAGCGTTCTCTGCTTCTTCAGCCACGGCAGTTGTATTTTCAATAACGTCGCTCGCTTGATCCGTAAGCGTTTCTGCAGCTTCCCCGGCTTGTGCCTTTAGGTCATCAGCAATTCCCTCTGCCTGATCAGCAACATCTTGAACAGCGTCAGTTGCACTATCTGCAGCGGAGGCAGCCGTATCGCCCGCGTCCGCTGCCAAATCAGTCGCTGCATCTGCTAAGTCTCCGGCCTGATCCTTAATGGCGTCGGCAGCATCACTGACGTTGCTAGTGACGCCATCCACAGCCTCGCTTGCTTGATCTTTCATGGACTCAACGGCATCAGATGCCTCTGCGGTCATGGCGTCCGCAGTCTCTGATGCTTTCTCCGTTGCGCTTGAAACGGCGTTTTGTGCATCCTCCTGCACACCCTCGGCAGACTCTGCCGCTGATTCAGCTAGCTCGGATGCTGCACCTTCAGCGTTGGTGGTTTCTCCTTCGCTGCTATCACCCAGATTTAATCTACCCTTGAGGCGATCAACGCCTTCGAGAAGTTTGTCTTTGGCCTGCCCGGTGTAGCGGGACGCAATGGAGTGACCATCCGCATCCAGCGAATTCGTGTTCTTTTTATACTCGTGGTACCCGAGCAAACTGAGGGCGCCAATGGCTAGAAATAAGAATAGTGTTTTGAACATAGTGTTAAGTAACCTCCATGAGCATAATGGGTTTTAGACCTGATGACAGGTCATCACAGTCGTCCCTTGACTGTGAATTGCGGAGTAGATTCTAGTCTTTGTCAGCGCTCTAGATTTAACGTACTAGGGCCGTCTGACAATCGTTAACATGCATTGGCAGATTTTGGTGACCATAGGGGCAACTTTGACGCCTAGTGCGGTGTTTTGTAACGCTTAACAATAGGGTAGGTGCTTTTATTAGCAATGCAGGCTTGATTGCTTGGAATGCCGGGCCTTAGTGTTATGAGTCCATTGCTATCCTCATAAATAGTGATATATATTGCAATTCCACTAGCAAAAAGGACAAAATATTGACGCGTGTCGATGGTCTGCGTAACCTGTCTTGAGTTATAGCAGCGAAAGTGCCTACCTAGTCTTGGAAGACCTCATTTACAATTTCCTTTTGCAGTCGGGTTTTCCCCGTGCCTCTGTTTTGATGGACGCTGACTCCTTTTCTGTTGTCGATCCAAAAACACGAAAAAACCT
>CAZCKD010000012.1:0-33928 GCA_964498925.1 uncultured Granulosicoccaceae bacterium | reverse complement strand
CTGATGTCGTTGAACAAATCAAGTCCGTCTTGAACGGCAAGCCGGTTTACATCACGTTCGACCTTGATTGCCTTGACCCCAGTATCGCACCCGCCGTTTCTAATCTTGAAGCGGGTGTCAAAGGATTCGATATCGACGAAGCCGTTGAGCTTCTTCAGGCAGTGAGGGGAATGAACATTGTCGGAGCCGATATCGTTTGCATGATGCCGACCAAAGACAACCCTAATCAAATAACCGCCTTAACAGCCGGCGCTATCATGTTCGAAATGATTTCGATGATGGCTGAAAACGTTCAGTCCAATAACAGATAACTCAAAACGGTGGACCGACGAGCTTAGCGCTAGTCAATGAAGCAAGCGGCGCTGAGAGAAAACTCAGCGCCGGCAACATCATCTATTCAGCACCCACCTTCTTACGGTACATGCCTTGCGCAATTCGGTCGATGACCATCGCGCATAACAGGATTGCCAGACCACCCAGTAACCCTTGCCCTTTGGCAGCGTACTGAAGTGCCTCAAGAATCAATGCACCCAGACCTTCTGCACCGATGAGTGAAGCGATGACCACCATGCTTAAAGACATGAGAATGGTTTGATTAACGCCTGTCATGATGGATGGTAAAGCTAATGGAAGCTCTACATTTCTCAGCAGTTGCCACTTTGAACACCCAAAAGCAACTGCTGCTTCCTTCGTGGACTCAGGAACACCCCGCATACCCAATGCCGTTAATCGGATAACCGGTGGCATAGCGAATATCAGCGTGGCTAGTACACCAGGTGGTTTACCCGTACCGAAAAACGCAATGATGGGAATGAGGTATACAAACGCCGGCATGGTTTGCATAAAATCCAATACGGGTTCTGCAATGGCGTACGCCCTCTTTGACTTACCAAACCAGATACCCAAAGGAATACCAATAACGATACACAGAAACGCACCTGCGCCAATCAGCGCAACGGTAATCATGGACATTTCCCACAAACCCATAAATGCAAGATAAAGCAACGAGGCCGCGGTGAATATCGCAACGCGTATTCCAGCAAGACGAAATGCCATAACGACGATAACGATCATGACAACCGGCCAAGGCGTGTCTATCAACACGATTTCCAATCCATCGAGTACGGATCGAATACCAGCCGTGATGCCATCAAAGACATCACTGAAGTTTGTTGCCAGCCAATCGAATCCGGCATCACCCTTCTTGGCAAACTTCGATAAGTATTCACGCCCTACCGGAAATTCTGTCAACGGAATTTTCCCACCCAGAAAGCCATTGGTTAGGTTCGCTAATTTCCCGTCAGGGTCAGACACTGTGAAACGGTATAAAGTCAGCGGCCAAATCGCTAGCAGCATAAAACCGCCAAACCACAGATTTGACCGGCTCGTGCCAGAGGCAATGCTTTGTGGTTTTGCACGCCAGGTTAAGTACTGCTTCTCATAGGCAAAGTTTGCATACAAGCCTTCAAGCAATTTAACCAGGATGAGAATGGCAAGGCCGGTTAGGAATATGCTGGTGGCTTCGGTTCCTGCCAGTTCCGCCTGTTCTTTAGCGGACTGAGCAACGCGTGTCAGGTTGTCCGCAATTTTCTGCTTAGCCGCAGCACCTGCAGCGTCGCCTGCTGCCAACAACTCCTTAACTTGCTCTTCTCGCTTTGCGATGTTGGCAGAGAGCTTTTCAAAACGTGCGATTTGATCAGCACCCAATTCTCCCCAAAGACCTCGCCCTATTTGTACAAATGCAAAAAGCTCTAAAACCAGGAACGTCCAGAAGAAGCCCCACACACCTCTGAATGCACCCCAGATAGGCCCCAGCAATGCTGCAGCAGTATTCCAGGAAACAACAAATCCAGTAGAGCTCTGAATCTTAGTGAACGCCGCCGTGTAATACGGAACATTCTCTTTAACGAACTCGCCAACTGAGGCGTCTAAAGAACGAGGGCCTAACTCTAAACCGGTATCCGTGCTCATGCCTTACCCCCTTTAATACCTTTCAATAACGTAGATCGCGTAACGACACCGACATCGTTGTTGTCATCATCGGTTATGACAATCGGTTGCTCATTGACAGCGGATATATCAATCAACGTATCCAGATCGGTACCGTGGTCTGCTCGGGGACTTAGTGATAAGTCGTCAGCCCCAGTTGGCTGAAAGTCGGCAATCGGCTCCATAATGGAGTGTGCGAATACCAGTTTTAATTTGGAAATACCTTCAACAAAATCGGCAACGTATTGATCGGCAGGCTGTGTCACGATTTCTTCCGGCGTGCCGATTTGTACAATACGACCGTCTTTCATAATCGCTATCCTGTCGCCAATGCGAATAGCTTCGTCTAAATCGTGTGTGATAAAAACCGTTGTCTTATTCATCTCTGCAGACAACGTCATGAACTGATCCTGCAGTTGACGACGAATGAGTGGATCGAGTGCCGAGAATGGTTCATCCATCAATAGCACTTCGGGATCAGAAGCCAATGCTCTGGCTAAACCGACACGTTGTTGCATGCCACCCGAAAGCTCACTGGGAAACCGATCTTCGTAACCATCGAGGTTAACGCGTGTCAAACATTTCTGGGACACCTCCCAGCGAACTGATTTCGGCTCTCCTCTAACTTGTAGCGGGAAGCCAACGTTGTCTCGAACTGTTCGGTGCGGTAGCAAAGCCATATGCTGGAATACCATTCCAATATGGCGGGCGCGTAACTCACGCAGCTCGCTGGCATTCATGGCAAGCACATCTTTGCCCAACATCTGTATATGCCCGGCAGTGGGTTCGATTAAGCGATTTAAATGGCGAACCATGGTGGACTTGCCTGATCCTGACAATCCCATAACGCAGAAAATTTCTCCGCGTTTTACTTTAAAAGAGCAATCGGCAATACCGACAACACAACCGAACTCTTCAAGAACCTCGGGTTTTCCTAAACCGCGGGTTTTAATGGCTTCGAGCGCTTCATCGGCTCGGTCTCCAAATATTTTCCAAACGTTCTCTAGAACGATTACGTCTTCATTCATGATGGTTGAGAGTCCGTGGCCGACAGTTTTACTTTGAGATAGGCGCTTTTAAAACAAATCGGACAATGACTCGGTAAAGCTTTACCGAGTCATCGTCCGAAAGGTCACATCATTAATCTCACGCTAGCGCGAGACTGTGTAACTTACTGAAGCCAGCTATCAACTGTCTCAGCATTGTCTTCAACCCACTTAGCTGCGAATTCAGCAGGGTCTTGCTTCTCTACAACCAGAGCGTAAGTCATCGCTGAAACGATAGATGTATCCAAAGAAACCTTAGACAGCATGGCAGCTGCTTCAGGTTGAGCTTCTTCTAAGCCAGTTGCATAGTGGATATGCAGGTAAGCTGTGCTCCATGCAGAACCTGCACTGGACTTGCTTAACCATTCTGGATCATCAGTTGGTTGGATAACATTCCACTCAGCTGTGTCATGCGCAGGCTCTTTCAAGATAACGAGATCGTGCAATGCAAACATGTGGTGAGGTGTGTAGCAGAAAAACGCGATGTTCTTGTCTTGAGTAACCGCGGCATCTACTTCAGCCAAAGCCAAAGTTTCATCCATTTCTTTCAAGCTCATAGTGGCATCGTAGCCATATGACTTAGCGCGGATCTTTTCGATATTAGTTGACGCCCAACCAGCAGCACCAATCCAGATCTCGCCCATGCCGTCGCCATCTGTGTCGAAGTTTTTCGCCATTTCAGGATCAGTCAGATCAGTCAGGTTTTCGATACCTGTACGCTCAGCAGTACCTGCAGTGACACACATAGCCTGATCACCTGCAACACCGTTAGGGTTCATGCGAACAGTTTGCTTCTCAGCAACGTATGTGTTGTTGAGGTTTGTTTGGTTAGGTAGCCATACTTCAGGATGAACATGCATAGAACCTGCATCCATACCTTCGAATACAACCGGGTTTGTTCCGTTTTGAAGTTCTACTTCCAAACCGAGGTTGTTTTCCATTGCAACCTTAAGGACGTGAGCCGTGACCAGAACAGAAGGCCAGTTAGGCACGCCGATTACAACGTCAGCAGCTTGTGCAACAGCACCGTAAGCAGACATCGCAGTAACGCAGCTAATTGCTAGCAGCTTTTTTGAACGCATAATTATTTCTCCAGGTGAATACAAATCTTCTTGAATAAAGAGGGCCTGATTGTGAAATCAGAACGATCGCCTCGGACCTATCCTACTGACTTGGGGGATAAACATCCAGTTAGAACTGTGACTTACGCACACAATAACGACCTTGAAACGACATTACGCGAACTGTCTTCGCACCGAAAGTATCAAGCACCGACTTAATAGAGCGTCTTACTCATATAGGTAAACGGCTGCACCGCGAGCTCCCACACCGCCCTAGAATCGTTCAAGGGCATGCAGACCAGTTGACACAATTGGTTACAGCCAGATGTGAATTAACGAAAACTCAACCCAGTCGACTACGCGCCTCGCCTAATACGCACAGCAACTCGAACAATAAATTCGCTCCAGCCAACGCCGTATTTCCCGCTGCGTCGAACGACGGTGATACCTCAACTAGATCCGCTCCAACGAGATTCAAACCCTGACAACCTCTGATAAGCATCTGCGCCTCTAATGTCGTCAAGCCACCGATTTCTGGCGTGCCCGTACCCGGTGCAAACGCAGGATCCAAACTGTCAATGTCAAAACTGATGTAGGTCGGACCATCACCAACGATGCGCCGAGCCTCTTCGATAGTTTTGTCAACACCCTGACGATAAAACTCATCCATATAAATAACGCGCATACCGCTATCGTGACTGAACTTCCAAAGGTCTCGATCATTCAGCGTTCCACGAATACCTATCTGGACTGTTCGTTTCGGATCTAAAAGGCCCTCCTCCACCGCACGACTGAAGGGAGCTCCATGATGAAACCTTGACCCCATATAATCATCGCCAGTATCGCAATGCGCATCGATATGAATCATGCCAACCGGCCTGTCTGCAGCGACAGCACGCAAGATAGGCAAGCTGATGGAATGATCACCGCCAACGGCAAGCGGCATGATGTTTCGCTGAATTAACTGATCAAAAAAATCTTGAATACTTTTATGGCTACCCGTCAACTCAAACGGTGAAGGTACCCAAGCGTCACCAACATCTGCCACGCTGCATAACTCATGCGGCGAAATACCTGTCGCTTGATTAATCATTCGAACCATTGTCGATTGATTTCTGACCTCACGAGGACCATGGCGAGATCCCGGTCGACTTGTCACGCCTCCATCAAAAGGTACACCGACAATGCCGATATCAACGTCTTCTAAATTCTCTTTTAGTGGGGTACGAAAGAAAGTAGGAATGCCGACATAACGCGGACGCATCATCGGACCATCAGGATCAATAGGTTTAGTGCCGGTCATTTGAAATACTCCGAATAGACTTTATTAGAAAACAAGATAATACCCAAGGCACTAAGCAACTTCGAATAATCCCGCTGCGCCCATACCACCACCGACACACATCGATACGACGACGTACTTAACTCCACGCTTCTTTCCTTCTATAAGAGCATGTCCAACCTGGCGCGCACCCGTCATTCCGTAAGGATGTCCGATTGATATTGCACCACCGTTAACATTGTATATCGAAGGATCAATACCTAGATGATCACGGCAGTAAAGCACTTGGCATGCAAAGGCTTCGTTGAGTTCCCAAAGGCCTATGTCGTCTATTTTCAAACCATGGTTTTTAAGCAATTTGGGAATGGCATAGATAGGACCTATACCCATCTCTTCAGGAGCGTTTCCTGCCACCGCCATCCCGCGATAGATACCCAAGGGCGATAGACCTTTCTTGGATGCTAATTGCCCTTCCATCAAAACACAGGCAGACGCACCATCGGATAACTGACTCGCATTTCCCGCAGTAATAAGGCCGCCCTCGATAACCGGCTTTAAACCCGCCAGCGTATCTAATGTCGTACCCGGACGATTCCCCTCATCTTTGGATAAGGTAACGTCTTCCAGTGTTATTTCACCGGTTTCTTTATTCTTTACTTTCTTCGTCGCACTGATGGGCACTATTTCATCATCAAAGGCACCCCTTTCCTGAGCCTGAGCGGTTCTCATTTGAGAGCTCAATGCATATTCATCCTGAGATTCGCGACTGATCTTGTATTGCTTTGCGACGTGTTCAGCAGTCATCAGCATCGGCATATACGCGTGCTCTGAATGAATACTGACGTTGGGATCCTTCTCTTCGGTCACCCACTTGAAGTAATCAGCTTGAACGGCAGAGATATTATCCTGACCTCCCGCTACGACGGTGTCTTGTCCATCGACCATAATCTGCTTGGCCGCAGTGGCGATTGCCATAAGACCTGAAGAACACTGGCGATCGATAGTTTGTGCGGCAACGGTATTGGGCAGCCCGGCAGCCAAACCGGCCAATCTACCGATATTCATGCCGGCTGTACCGGCCGTTAATACAGCACCCATAACAAGATCATCTATTTCTGCCGGGTCGACACCTGCTCTTTTCACCGCATGGCTTATGGCGTGTCCTGCCATAGTTGGTGACTTAATATTATTGAGCGCTCCCTTGAAAGCCATTCCAATAGGCGTTCTCGCAGTTGAGACAATGACAGCATCTTTCATGAGGGATCTCTATTTGCAACTTGATGAAGTTTCATTGTACGCAGCTTCAACTGGTATCGGAACTTAACCTTGCCCTATACTGCGCGCTGCGAATGTAAAGGACGCCACCTGGATAACTCATCATGTCGACAAACGATCAGCTCAGCCAATGGGATCAAGACCACTTTTTCCACGCATCAACCCATTTAGGTCAGTTTGCACGAGGTGAAATGGAAAGCCGGATCATCACCGGTGGACAAGGTGTCTATATAAAAGATCGTAACGATACTGAACTACTCGATGCGTTTGCCGGGCTCTACTGCGTTAACGTGGGCTATGGAAGAACCGAAATTTCTGATGCTATCGCAGAACAGGCACGCGAACTGAGCTACTACCACTCTTATGTAGGACACGGCACTGAAGCTTCAATCACGCTGGCCAAAATGATTATGGACAGAGCACCGTCCAATATGAGCCGCGTGTATTTCGGTTTATCCGGCTCGGATGCCAATGAGACTAATATCAAACTGGTCTGGTACTACAACAACGTGCTCGGGCGTCCAGAAAAAAAGAAGATTATTTCGCGGTGGCGTGGTTACCACGGTTCGGGTTTGATGACAGGTTCTCTTACCGGGCTGAAGTTGTTTCACGATCAGTTCGACCTACCCCTCTCACCTGTGCTCCATACCGAAGCACCCTATTACTTTCAGCGTAAAAACAAACAACACAGCGAAGCCGAATTTGTAAAATACTGCGCTGATCAACTCGAAGACATGATCCTTAGCGAAGGTGCCGATACCATCGCTGCATTTATCGGCGAACCAGTGCTCGGAACCGGCGGCCTGGTGCCTCCTCCCGAAGGGTACTGGCCCGCTATTCAAGCGGTATTAAAAAAGTACGACATACTGCTTATCGCTGATGAAGTGGTTACAGCGTTTGGCCGGTTAGGCAGTATGTTCGGTTCAGATCACTACGGCATAGAACCTGATTTCATCACTATTGCCAAAGGTCTCACCTCAGCCTATGCGCCACTGTCTGGCAGTATTGTCTCAAAGCGTGTATGGCAAGTACTCGAGCAGGGAACTGACAAATTCGGCGCCATAGGTCATGGATGGACATACTCGGCTCACCCTGTCTGCGCTGCAGCAGGGGTTGCTAATCTAAATCTGATCGACTCTCTTAATCTTGTCGATAACGCAAAGACTCAAGGCAGTTACTTTAATAAGGCTATGCAAACAGCCGTTGGCGCACACAAGAACGTTGGCGATGTTCGTGGTGAGGGAATGTTATGCGCGGTAGAACTTGTATCCGACAAAGATGACGGTATCGCATTTGATCCTGCGAAAAAAATTGGCCCCAGCGTGGTCGCAGCAATGTTACGTCGAGGGGTCATCGCACGGGCAATGCCACAGGGTGACATCATTGGATTCGCACCACCATTATGCCTATCTGCCTCCGAGGCAGACACCATCGTCTCAGCTACGCATGAATCCATCAAAGAAGTGCTGGGATAACAAGAACAGCGACATGTAACCAAATAACGTGCTGATAAGGGCCTGACGTACGAATTGGCCCTGAATCAGCAAGTAAAAAACCGATAGATACGATTATCGGTTAGGCGTTTAACGGTAAACAAGCTGCATGCAGCGGCATACCGCGAATGATTAGTCCGATATCGATTCATTTTAATTCGGACTTATTCGTCGAGATGTCACGCTCATGAAACGCCATTTCACTAATTTACTGTTGTTGCCGCTCGTTGCATTAACGCTCGTAGCCTGTAACTCAGGTTCATCGGGTGACGCTGCCCCTGCCCCAACAACTGAGCTAGGCGTGCTTGAGGATGAAACCGCTCCAATCCTGACGACATACGACGGTGCGTATCAGACATTTTGTGGCGTCTCTGTATTTGCACCCCTATCTAACACAGCAGTAACGGTCACTATGATTGAAGGCGATACTGGGTCGATCACCATCTTTAACTATGAGGATCGCGGCTGCACCATCCCCGCATCCCCAAGTCAGACATTCATGGAACTCTCTTTAGCCTATCCTGGCGGAACCATTGATACTGACCGCGGTGAGGCAGACTTCATCGATATTACCGTTGAGTCTGTTCAGCTTGATCGCCAAGCTCCAACGCTTGAAGAACAGCAGCAACTCTCGTTATCCAGCATATTGGGCACACGACACGACATTCTCGTGCTTCAAGACAGCGCGTTGTACTTTGGCGAAAACACAGAAGACTTCGACGGAACTACACCTGATACTCGCCCCGTAAACTTGAGGTTAAACCCGTCTATCGCTCAGTAAGTGGATCTGAACGAATTACGATACTAGAGAAACTGGAAACTGCACAACCACCTTTGCTCCACCCAGCGACTCGCTACTATCGATAGATAATTCAGCGTGATGCCACTGCACTATCCTTTGCACAATGGCTAAACCCATACCGTACCCGGATTTATTCGAGTGGATATTGTCAACGGCACCTTTTTCAAAAGGTTTTAACAAGCGCTGCTCTGAATTCTGAGGGAACCCGGCACCATCATCTTCGAATAAGACGCGAATAGATTCGTTGTCACCGCTCACTGAAATACGAATTGCGTTATTAGCGAATTTACTCGCATTGTCGATAAGATTATTGAACAGCATTTTCAAGTAGCGATCCTCTCCCAGGACAAATCGCCTTGTTGAAGTATCAATGTCGTATTCGATGCGTTGATCATGAGCGACAACGTGTACACACTCTTCAAGTATCAGCTTCAGATCGACAGATTTTAAAGGCAGTTCAGTTAAACGCTGATCCAACTTTGAAAATTCAAGAAGCACCTCCACGAGATCTTCCATCTGCTCAAGATCCTGACTGATACGATTGATATAGTCTTGCTGAGACTCAGATGTTATTTGCTCTGACAATGCATCCACACCAAAGCGTAAGCGCGCAAGCGGCGTTCGTAAGTCATGAGACACCGCAGTACTGAGCAATTTATTATCGGCTAACAAATCCTGTATACGTTGCGCCATACGATTGAATTCAGATTCAATCCCATACAGTTGACTGCTGGGCTTTGTAGAAATTCGTTCAGAGAATTCGCCTTCGCCAAAGCGTTTTGCAGACACTGTCAATCGCTGAATTCTGCGCACCAATGGATACAGCCACAGTAAAATCAACGAAACAACAGCACCATAAAACAGCAGCGTCAAAATCAACCGTAGCCTTGTATCCAAAGGTTCATACTTAGCCAGTCGAATGTTTAACACTCTTTCTGTTCGGGGCAATAGAAAATGCAATGTGATGTCTTGCTCAGACTCAAGCGTTAACAGCTTCTCCGAATTCAGGACTTCTTGCACAGTGGCAGGCAGGGGCAAATCGTCTGCCGCCACTAAATTGATGGATCGAATAAAGTCACTTTCTAACGTATCAGGCTGAATTTGACTGGCGGGTGACATATCGAGCTGCAGTGCTAGTTGCCGCCCGATGTGTTTTGTCGCCTCTATGGTTTCATCAGGCTGTTCTATTGAACCGAACAATCGATCGATTATCCAACCCGCACCAATGATTGAAATCAAAACAACGAATAATAATGACAGACCAAGACGGCGCATAGTGCTACAACTACCAGGCGTCTGCGGCGAGAAGATAACCAACGCCACGCAATGTTTTTATTCGACGCGGTTCTTGTGCATCATCTTCTAATTTGCGTCGCAGGCGAGAAATGCAAATGTCTACAGAACGATCAAAACCATCGTATTCAATTCCTCTAATTTTCGCCACCAACGCATCGCGGGAGAGTACTTCGCCAACATGAGAGACTAATAAGTGCAACACATCAAATTCATGAGTAGAAACGCTGACAACATCATCGTTTAAAGTAACGGTTCGTGATTGAGTGTCTACGGTGAGCCCGCCTACACTTATAACCGTTTGATCAGCGGTATTGAAATTTCGTCGAAGCAGTGCACGAAGTCTTGCTAATAGAACTGCAGGCTTAACAGGTTTTGCCAGATAATCGTCTGCGCCGGTTTCCAATCCAAGTACTTCGTCGGAGTCTGTATCCCGGGCCGTTAGCATAATAATAGGATTAGTGTAAAAGGCCCTGGCACGAGTACAAACTTCCAATCCATCCATTACCGGTAAGTTCAAATCCAGAACAACGGCATCGGGTTCATCACTACGCAAAAGCTCAAGAGCAATATCTCCTTGGGTTGCCAAGGTGACCAGGAATCCGTGAGATTCAAGGTAATCCGTTATCCAACGCGCTAAAGATGCGTCATCTTCAACAACCATAATATGCTGTTGGTCAGTGGACTCTGTCACCATGCCTTAGAACAACCTCCAGCCGCTGGAACTGCGCCGACCTGTTCGATAAACCCATGCTGTGCTAATCGTTTTCGACATCAGGAGTGAATCTGTCGCTTTTTCTTTCAATAAAAACGTTTGAGACGATTTAGACGCATATTCGTACTTGAAATTTTTAACACTGCGAGTAGAGCACATCAGCGGAGTAACTACTTGATCAAGATACAAACAGTACTCCCTCCCCTCGCGGGTGTTAATCCAACTGAACGACAAAGTCTGGAAACACAATTGTCCGCGATGAAGAGCAACGCAGGAACTGGGTCTTACCTTCAACTCAGTGGCATTCAACGAATCATCAGCGTTGCCCACCGACATCTGCGACATCAGTAAGGGCAGCGAAAATAAAAATAATCTAAGTCTTCTTATATTCACGATACGCTACCCCTAGAAGACATAGTGGATACCGGTGGTCAGGATAATATCGCTGTTCTCAGCAACCAGCGGGCTATCGGTCACAGAACTCGGATACTGTCGGTAACGAAATCTCGCGGAATATACCCAGTCCCTTTTCAGTGGCACGCTTGCCCCGAGTTCTAGTTCGGGTATCACGGCGCTTCCTGCAGAGTATTGCGTGAAGCGTTCAGACTGCTCTTCACTCGATACGCCGAAGACGTAATTATTAAATTCCCTGGAATTGAATCGCGCACCCACAATTGCTCGCATATTCCAATTTCCGACTTGCCAATGTCTACCTACACGTGCGCTGCCGAGCACGCCGTTTCCGCCGTGCCAATCGGACACCAAACGAAATTGAACAATATTGTCACCGAAATAGCCAGTGACGCGCGTTCCGGCGGCTACGAAAAAGTTATCCCTTTCTAATATCGCCGAGTTACGTTCAGCTTCTGTAGTCGGAGGTGGAGGCTCGTCACTCTCCACCGTAATTCGCCCATCAATATTGGCGAGGAGCATATCCACACTCCATCGGTCTGTCTCAAATAGGGTGACCCCAAAATTCAACCCGTCAAGACCGTTCTCACTGGCCTCGAAAAACAGGCCTTCGTAGCGATAACCGGCGCTTAACGTGAGGCCAATTCCCATTCGGTAGTTTCCGTCATCCTCCGGATTCTCACGTCTACCTATGCGCCTGGCCAGTGTGGTGGAGATTCCAAATTCCAGGAAACCACCGTTTTTACTCACAGCGCTAGCTTCGGGGTTTTGGATGTCGTCGCCGATCTCGCCGGCATTGGCAACACCTAGCACACCTACTAAGAGGAGTAGCAAGGCCTTGCCGGTGTATTTGCTGTTTAGAGCCATTGAATCCATCTCACTGACGTTTAATCTGATGGATGAATTATGGCTCAACCGAAAATTAGTACTGTAACGGTCGGTAACTGTGTGCCAACACAGGCGTTCAAAGCTCGGGACGACAACCCAACTTACATTCTTTTTATGGGCAGGTAAATCTCGGTAATGAGATCGTCCTCGTTGACCTCATCCGGATCGTTCAGGTAGCGCTCGAACGGAACCTGGGATTTCAGCAACTTCAGTTTTCTCGCTTTGGCCTCTGCCATGATAACTGACCATGCGTTGCCCAGATGACGATATGGCCCCGCATGAATCACTTTTAAGGCGCTGCATTCAGGGCGAAAATCGGATACCAGAGGGGCATTGACCTGGACCGCCTCGCTGGTGGACAGTGCGGCTGTATATTCGCAGCGATGAGTTTTTATATCCATAGAATTATAGAAACACATGGGTACATCTTCGACGGATAGCTGATTTGAGGTGGAGGCATCCAACAACGATTTGAAGCTTTTCTCCATCGCCGGCCCGATTTCATCGAGTGTGGCATCACCGCGAGCACCGATATAGTAGACCTGCTCCAAGTCGACAATGTCGTCAATGGTGGTTGCGGAGCGAATGGAACCGGTTTCCAGATAATCCTTGAGTAGCGCCAATCCACGCTTGTAGTCGGATTGAATCATGCCAACCATGGTTCCCTTCATCCAGAACATAAAGAAAGGTAGGCTGCTCTTCATATGCCAGGTGACACGGCAATTATCGCTATCAATAGCATCGATATCGAAGGTCACTTCAGCTTCAGATTTGAACGGCTTAATGAACTGGAGGTCGCAGTCGATGCGTCGATCAGATGAATGCAACAAGGTCATGTTGCCTTCACCGGTCTTTTCACCCACCCAGCTATACCCATGGCCGGCCTTACCGGCCTCACCGCGATACGTTACCTCGGTTTCCGGCTCAATGTATAACCAGGGAGACCAAACAGGCCAGGTTTTAAAATCGATCAATGCCTCGCGCGCCCGACTAGCGGAGACCGCTATGTCGGTCGAGGCACTTACATTAACTTTTGGCACTCTAGAGAGGAACCCAACCAAGCTGCCGATTGCCATTTGTATTCAGGGCATCAGCAGCGTTCTTATCTCCCGTCAAATTCACCATGACCCACAATCCAAAGCGATTGCAAACACAGGCGTCCATGACTTGCAAAGTTGCATTGAGCGCGGTTTCACGAAGACGCTCGCCACTCGGGGTGCGGTAAACCACACCGTCCCAATTTGCTACCAGTTTCGTCATGGCGTTCATAACTAGAAAGGAGTAAGGCTTGTAAGCGAGGGTGTCATTGTGCTCAACCCATTCCAGAACTTCAGGCACCGCTGTTGATCGCGCTTCTGGTTTCAAACGATCAGAGTCACTGATTTCGTCCAGATAAACGCGCTCATTGGGATCGATCTGGTAAAAAATTGTGTCGTCGTCTGAGTGTCGAAATTCATAAACTGCCGTTCGATACTCTCGCCCTTCCTCTGAGCCCATCAATTGACCAACCGCTCGACGAGGTTGAACATGATGTGCATCCAACTGGACGGGAGTAAACGGTAACGTGCTAGATAGTTGTATTTTCATGAATTCGTGCGCGAACCTGCTTAGAGTGAGTAATCATTAAACGACGTCGCAGATCGCCAATGATCGTAATAAATCGGTTGAATTCTGATCAATTATGTCCGTGGCAAATCGTCTTCATGCCGTTAGGTAGCACGTATGATGAAATCCAGTCACGAGTAGGACTGTCATAATCACCACTAAGCATATTCAGGCACAAGCATCTACGCAGGTGTGGCTGACTGCAACCGTACCCGAAACAACACAGACCTCTAAACTATAGACGAGGTTATACGGACTTTCAGGATCACTCCATAAATCACTGCCAATCGACTGGCGCGGTACTTGCGCTAAGTCCTCGATGTAAAGCCCACTCTTTTAGATCCTCACCGTTTTAACGTTCACCCCGTAGACCACGCCCGATGACCCATTCAGCTCTTTCTTTGGAAATGGCCATTGTGCTATTTCTACTGGCGATTACGGTCTATATGTTTGCGCTCTCAAAAGTGCGGGTGGATGTTGTTGCCATGATCGTCATGGTGACTTTAGGACTCGTCTCAAAATTTCCCGGCGTTGATCCCATACTCGAACCGGCAGAACTATTTTCAGGGTTCTCGAGTAATGCCGTCATATCAATTATCGGCGTCATGATCATCGGCCGTGGTTTGGACAAGACCGGCCTGATGGGAAAACTCGCTCAACTCATCTTGAGAATCGGCGGCAAATCCGAGGCCCGTATTGCGCCAGTCATGTCAGGCATCGCCGCATTAGCCTCAAGCTTTATGCAGAATATTGGCGTGGCCGCATTATTCCTTCCGGTCGTCAGCCGGGTTTCTGCGCGCACCGGTATTCCCATGAGTAGGCTGCTGATGCCTGTTGGTTTCTGCATCATTCTGGGAGGAACCGCCACCATGATCGGTTCAAGCCCGTTAATTTTGCTTAACGATCTGATTGTTTCTTCTAATATCCAACTGCCGGAAGATAAGAAGATGGAGAGCTTCGGGCTGTTCGCTGTGTTGCCTATTGGTATCGCACTGAGTTTCGCAGGCCTTCTCTACTTTATGTTGATCGGACGGTTTATGCTGCCGAAGACCGATCCCGACGCCAACAGAACGTCCAGAACCGACGATTACTTTCAAAGCCTGTACGGCATCAGCGGAGAATTGCTTGAAGCCCAAGTAACGGTTGATAGTCCGATGGCAGGCATGAGCATTCATCAAATAGAAGAAACCTACCCCGACCTGCCTTTTATCCTCGCTCTCTACAGTGGAGACGTGGTGAAAATTCCACCGGACCGAGAGGAAATAGTCTGGGTCAACACGCGTCTGGGGCTGCTAGGCGACCGAGCAAAAGTAGAAGAATTTTGTGAAGAACACCACTGGCGATTACGAGGAGAACCAGAGCGCTTTTCCAAAGTGCTTAATCCTCAGTACAGCGGTATTGGAGAAGTGGTTATACCTCCAGCTTCAACACTGGTTGGAAAACAGATAGGCGACATTAAACCTCGCCGCAATTTCGGAACAAATATTCTGCAAATCTACCGCGCAGACCAAGTCATAAAAACCAGCTTTCGGGATACAACGTTGCACTCCGGTGACACGCTTGTCGTTCACTCCAGTTGGAAAGATCTGAACAAACTCAAAGCCAATAGAGACGTTGTTGTTGCAACAGACGTCAAATACGAAGATCTGAGAGATGACAAATTAAAACCGGCCTTGTTCTATTTTTTCCTGTCTCTCGTACTCTTTCTGCTCACAGATACATTATCGATCTCCTTACTGGCAGGTGCGCTAGGCATGATCCTGTCCGGAGTGCTGACCATCGACGAAGCCTATAACTCGGTCAGTCTGCAAACCGTATTCCTACTCGCCTGCCTTATTCCTTTGGGCATCGCTGTAGATCAATCGGGTGCAGCGCTGTGGATTGCGCATCATTTACTTCAGCTGATTGGTGACGTACCTATCTGGGTTATGCAAACCGTCATAGCAGGATTAGCGACGTTCTTCTCTTTAGTGATGTCGAATATCGGAGCAACCGTGCTACTCGTGCCACTGGCTGTGAACATTGCCGTGACCATCGGAGCCGATCCTGCCATGTTTGCCCTCACGGTCGCCATCTCCACGTCCAATGCGTTTTTGATCCCGACTAATCAGGTCAACGCGCTACTGATGGGACCCGGCGGTTACAGCGTTGCGGACTTCATGCGCGTTGGTGGTGCAATGACTCTTATATATCTCGTGGTGACTTTGACGGTTATGAATTTCGCCATGTAGAGAGCACACTGTGAAACCGCATTCCTACGCGGTATGGTAATGTCCATGAATCCGCAGGTTGTTGACTCCAGTCTTCATTACCTCGTCATTCAATACTGAAAGCACAGATACGCCATGAGCTCAGCTATAAATGCAAAATCCTCAGCACCCATTCGTGGAGCTGCCGTCCGATTCGAGCACGTTCAAAAGAGCTACGACGGAGAGATACTCGTCGTTAAGGATCTCAACCTGGATATCGCACCCGGCGAATTTGTCACCATGCTTGGCCCATCAGGTTCGGGCAAAACAACCTGCTTGATGATGCTGGCGGGTTTCGAGCCAGCTACCCATGGCGAAATTTTTCTAAACGATAAGCCGATAAACAATGTACCACCCCGTAAACGCGGTATCGGCATGGTGTTTCAGAATTACGCGCTGTTTCCCCACATGAGCGTCGCAGAAAACCTCGCCTTCCCGTTGGAAATACGCAATATGGGCAAGGCTGAGCGCGAAGCAAAAGTACAACGTGCTCTGGATATGGTGGAACTTGGCGCCTTCGGAAACCGTCGCCCTGCGCAATTATCAGGCGGACAGCAACAGCGAGTCGCAGTGGCACGAGCGCTGGTATTCGATCCGGACCTCGTTCTGATGGACGAACCCCTGGGCGCGCTGGATAAACAACTGCGTGAACAGATGCAATATGAAATCAAACACATTCATGAAAGTCTGGGAGTCACCGTGGTTTACGTCACCCACGATCAAACCGAAGCCCTGACCATGTCAGACCGAGTGGCGGTTTTTGAAGATGGCGTGATTCAACAATTGTCGTCACCGGATGCACTTTACGAGAGCCCTCAGAATTCTTTCGTTGCACAGTTCATCGGCGAGAACAACAAATTGTCTGGAGAGATCGTGGCAATCAACGGCGATAGATGCACTTTAGCGCTTAATGATGGCACCCAGATTCATGCGCAGGCCGTCAATATTGGCGAGATAGGCTCGCGCTCCACCATCTCTTTGCGTCCTGAGAGAGTCGAGTTAGAACCGAGTGAAACTCGCGACAATATTGTTAGTGGCCTAGTCACCGAAGTTCTCTACCTTGGTGATCACCTGCGAATCGTCATGTCGGTATCAGACAATGACGAATTCATTGTTAAGGTACCCAATGGTGGACGTTCCACGACGCCTGTCGCCGGCCAACGCTATTCGTTGGGTTGGAGTGCAGAGGATGCTAAAGCTCTGGATCCTGTCGGCTGATAATACGCCCCACTTTTTTGTTGCCTCGTGACGACTTGTTTCGTCGCAATTTGCACCTGTACGTAATCAAATGTGACTTGTGACGACGAAAACCCCCTATTTGTGCTGATTTGGCACTGGACTGAGTCCAGTCCTATGTTACGCTTTGGGCGGAACCTAACGAGGAGATCCTAGATGAAATTAACTGCTGGAATCGCTAGTGCATTCGCACTTAGCGCAGTAGCAATGGTGGCATCCGCCGCTGATGAACTGCCTGCCTGTGAAGATTGTGCAGATGAACTCACCATCGTTTCTTGGGGTGGTGCTTATTCAAAATCACAACTCGAGGCTTATCACAACCCGTACAGCGGAATCACTGGCGTAGAAATCGTCAATGACGAATCATCAGCTGAAGCGGTTGCAAAATTGCGTGCTATGAGCGAAGCAAACAACGTCACTTGGGACGTCGTTGATGTTGTTGCTTCAGATGCCATCCGTCTATGTGACGAAGGCCTCGCACTTGAAATCGATGCTGACGAGCAGCTCGCTGCAGCACCTGATGGCACTCCTGCTTCAGAAGACTTCGGTGATCTTTTAGTTTCTGATTGCTTCATCCCTCAGATCGTTTACTCAACAACATTTGGCTATCGCACAGACGTTGAAGCGTGGAACGGTGCAGCTCCTGCTGATGTATGTGCTGTTTTCGATACAGATGCATTCCCTGGTAAGCGTTCACTGGAAAAGCGTCCTATCAACAACATGGAATGGGCTCTGATCTGTGACGGTGTTGCTAAGGCTGACGTTTATGACGTTCTGAGCACTGACGAAGGTGTCACGCAAGCTCTGGCTAAGCTGGACACTATCCGTGACGACGTAATTTGGTGGTCTGCTGGTGCTGAAACTCCTCAGCTACTCGCTGACTCTGAAGTCGTTATCGGTTCAACTTACAACGGTCGTCTGTTCTCTGTTATCGAAGAGCAAGATCAACCAGTTGCTATGTTGTGGGATGCTCAGGTATTCGATCTTGACGGTTGGATCATTCCAGCTGGTTTATCAGCAGAGCGTCAAGCTCGTGCTCTTCACTACATCAAGTTCGCGACAGACACTCAGCGTTTAGCTGATCAGTCTAAGTACATCTCTTACGGCCCAGCTCGTGCTTCATCAGCACCTTTGGTTGGACAGCACGCATCATTGGGAATCGATATGGCGCCACACATGCCTACAGATCCTAACAACGCACAAAACACTTTCTTGTACAACTACGAGTGGTGGGCTGATAACCGTGACGATCTGGATGCAAAATTCCAAACTTGGTTAGCTCAGTAATTCTAAAGATAGATAAAAGCTTCGCCATGTGTTGGTTCGACAAACACTGAAGCTCGTAGTACCACCGGAGCACTTTTGTGCTCCGGTTTGCGTTTAACGCTGTTAATCTATGTCCCTTAATCGATTTTTATCTTTAGCGTCTGTTGGCTTTCACAAGCACGTTAACGATAAAAACCGAACACGTCCTTTGGCCCACCCCATTTGGAGTTCCTTGTGAGCGCAACTTCTACGTCAGTATCAATGGACAACTCCGATACCATTCCCCTGACCAAAGACGGCCAACCGCTAAAACGCAAAATTGCGAAAGCGCTAAGACGTGAAAAACTCGTCGCTCTAGCGCTCATTAGCCCACTACTATTGTTCATTCTTGTCTCCTTCATTTTCCCCATTGGAGACATGCTCTACCGCTCGGTTGAAAACTCGATCGTCGAGAAAACTATCCCCGGTACCGTAAGAGCGCTATCAAGTTGGGATTCAGAATCCGGTGAACTCCCTGACGAATCTGTCTATGCCGCCCTGGCAGACGATATGATGCTGGCACAGGAACTCAAAATACATACCCGCCTGGGTAGCCGGATAAACTACGACCAGCCAGGCATCGCCAGCGTGTTCCGAAAATCCGGCAGACGCATAAAAAGGCTAGACAACGAAGCTGCAAAAGATGCCTTCGTTGCTATTAATCCGGCATGGAACTCACCGGAGGCCTGGCAGACGCTCATCGCATCACCTGCGTGGTCCCAACTTCCCAAGACCGTCACCGGTTATAGCAATTGGACAAAATGGTTGCGATCGGAAGAAGGTGACGATATTGACCCGGCTACTGAGGTGCCTTATGGATTTACCTATGCCAGCCTGTACCACGATTTGGCGGCGATGGACGCATCAGGAAGAGATGCACTAGCTTCTAACGCCGACGCATCTGTTGCTGCGTTATTTGAAGGTGTTCCTGACGCATTTGACTCTATTCCCAGCGATGATTTTAAAGGTCAGTTTCTTGATTTAGAAAAAGGCTGGGGGAAGATAGAAAACTGGCAGGCTATAAAAAGACTCTCACCACCTATCGTCGATAGTTATTTTTTAGCCGCTGTCGATGCAGAACGATCCACGGAAGGCATCGTACAAAAGCCTGAAAATCAGCAAATCTATCTCACCTTATTCCTGCGTACTATTTTTCTAAGTCTCGTCATCACCTGCAGCTGTATTTTGCTGGGCTATCCGATTGCCTTTCTGTTGGCTAACTTGTCAGTGCGCTCATCCAACCTCATTCTCATCCTGGTGTTACTCCCCTTCTGGACGTCATTGCTTGTTCGCACAAGCGCATGGAAAGTGCTGCTGCAACAACAGGGAGTTATCAACGATATTCTTGTCTGGGCTGGTCTTATTGACAATGCAGGTCGACTCATCATGATCAACAACATGACCGGGACGATCATTGCGATGACGCATATTCTCTTGCCCTTTATGATTCTGCCATTGTTCTCTGTCATGAAAACAATCTCTCCCACTTACATGCGGGCGGCCAAATCCATGGGGGCTAGCGACAGCCTTGCATTCTGGAGAATTTATTTCCCTAACACCGTTCCAGGAATCGGTGCGGGCTCAATACTCGTGTTTATCCTCGCAATTGGCTATTACATTACGCCGGAACTGGTGGGTGGAACGAAGGGTGTGTTTATATCAAATCGAATCGCTTACCACATCAGCTCATCACTGAATTGGGGTCTAGCGGCGGCCTTGGGTACCATCCTGTTGGTGTTGGTACTAGCCCTTTATTGGACCTACGATCGAATCGTTGGCATCGACAATGTGAAGCTGGGGTAAATGAAGATGACCAACGTACATTGCACAAAATCCCCAACGTTATACATCGCTCTTAAAGGAGATCAGTCATGAGTGCTTTACCTCCTTATGCCTCTATGGGTCAGCGAATCTGGTTTTATACATTCCGATACGCCATTTGCGGCGCGATCCTGTTTTTTCTTATCGCCCCTATTCTCATCATTATTCCGCTGTCGTTTAACGCTCAAGACTTCTTTACCTTCACGCCGGAAATGTTATCGCTTAGCCCTGAAGGCTATTCGCTTAAACACTATCAAGATTTTTTTACCAGTTCGGATTGGCAAAAGGCACTTAAGAACTCATTTCTTATTGCGCCTGCTGCCACCTTGCTGGCTACAGCACTGGGCACGCTAGCGGCTATAGGTTTATCCCAGAGCCATGTTCCCTATCGTGGCACCATCATGGCCATACTGATTTCGCCCATGATCGTGCCCTTGATTATTTCTGCTGCTGGCATGTTCTTTTTCTACAGCCGCATAGGACTTCAAGGCGAGTACCTGGGCATCATCCTGGCGCATGCAGCTTTGGGAACACCTTTTGTCATCATTACAGTGACCGCCACATTAGTTGGCTTTGATCGTTCACTGACCCGTGCAGCAGCAAGCTTAGGTGCGAATCCGGTCAGCATCTTTTTCAAGGTGCAGATGCCACTGATTATTCCAGGTGTCGTCTCAGGCGCCCTGTTTGCCTTTATCACTTCCTTCGATGAGGTGGTGGTTGTTCTGTTTATGGGTTCAGCAAGACAAAAGACCCTACCCTGGCAAATGTTCACCGGACTGCGGGAACAAATATCACCCACGATTTTGGCTGTGGCCACCATCATGGTTGTTATATCCATCGTATTGCTTTCGGTACTTGAAATACTGCGTCGCCGCTCTGAGCGCTTACGCGGTTTGAGCCCCAACTAAACCATCGGCTACCTGAGGAGGCTGCTCAATGAATTTTTCTTCTCAGGAATACGCCGAGCGCTTATCCAAAACGCGTCAAGCCATGGATCAGCGTGGCATCGAACTATTGCTGGTAACTGATCCTTCCAATATGGCCTGGCTTACCGGCTACGATGGATGGTCTTTCTATACCCATCAATGCGTCATTATCGCAACTACCGGCGAACCCATTTGGTGGGGACGCGGTATCGATGCACTGGGTGCATTACTAACGGTCGTCATGCATGATGACAACGTTGTAGGGTACGAAGACAGCTATGTTCAAAACCCTGAAAAGCATCCCATGGAGACGCTTGCCGCGCTTATAAAAGAGCGAGCACTGGCAACGGGATCCATCGGAGTCGAGCTGGATAACTACTACTACTCGGCGGCGGCTCATATCAGTCTGACCAAGCACTTACCCGACTCTCGCTTCATCGATGCAACAGGCCTTGTTAATTGGCAGCGAGCTGTAAAGAGCGACACTGAAATAAGCTATATGCGCAAAGCGGCTCGTATTGTTGAGCACATGCACAAAACCATTCTGGAACGCGCAGAACCCGGACTAAAGAAAAATGAATTAGTCGCCTCTATTTATGCTGCTGCTATAGAAGGTGTTGATGACTGCTGGGGTGATTACCCTGCCATAGTCCCGCTCACCCCGTCGGGCATGGATGCTACGGCTCCGCATCTCACCTGGGACGATAGTCCCATGAAAAACGGTGAATGTACCTTCTTTGAAATCGCCGGGGTCCATAAGCGCTACCACTGTCCTCAATCACGCACATTGTTCCTTGGTGAGCCACCTGATAAATATAAGCGCGCGGAAGCTGCCGTACTGGATGCAGTGTCTGCAGGTTTGGCCGAAGCAAAGCCGGGTAATCAATGCGCCGATATTGCCAATGCGTTTAATGCCACACTGAAGAAACACGGTTTCGAAAAAGATAATCGCTGCGGTTATGCCATCGGACTATCGTATCCTCCTGATTGGGGCGAGAGAACCATGTCTTTTCGGGCGACGGATCACACCGTTTTACAATCAGGAATGACATTCCATTTTATGCCTGCACTCTGGCTGGACGATGGTGGATTGGAAGTAACCGAGCCCATACTCATTACAGACGATGGCGTGGAGTGTTTGTGCAATACGCCCAGGGCTCTAGCGGTTAAATAATCGACGTCGGATTGCTGACGTCAATTTTTAGGGCTGCGCTTGTCGAGTTCCGCTTAGGTCATAGAGTATTTTTGAGGCTATCAATGGGGGTTATTCGTTGTGGCTCGCATCCTGCTAAACAGTTACTTAGCAATAGCAACTCTTTAGACGACGCATGGCGCAGGCTACGCCTACATTTAATACTCCTACTAACGCGGAACAATCTCATCCGCTGGAAACCGGTATGGCAGACGCAATGACGGATACGTCCGGCAGCACGTCGCCAGCCGTGATGAATGTGAGTGCAAACTGCGAAACGTTTACATCTTCTTCATCTAAAAGACAGTCATCACCCGCCTATCCCTCTAACGGTTCATCGTTACACAAATTGCAGTGGACGTACGATCGACTCTACGACTGTCAGTCAGAGAGCGATTTTCTTCAACTCTTTGATCAATTGGAATCGATAGACAAAGACACATTCGACAATTTCGGTGGACAGATTCTTCGCTGCGTCAATAATGCCGATTGCGAAATTGATGACGATCAGTTTGACGATCGCTATCTGACGTTGCTGCAAATGCTTGCGAACGTCGATTTAGATAGAGCATTAGTCTTTCATGAACACGCAGAAAAAACGTATAAGGACTTAGCGAACTCATGGATCAGATACACCAGGCTGAATACAGCACTGGTCAACACGAGAGACTATTTACGCAAACAAACATTATCAGGTGCGCAGCTCAATAAGATCACACCTGCTCTTCCCAACTCGATTAAAGAGTTGGAAGTGCCGTACGAGACTTTAATAAACACCGTTGCACAATTGCATCACGATGAAGCAGTGGTTCTGCATACGCCTCACCCCGACGTTTATACAAGAACATTTATTTCTGCATCGCACCTTGATGACGAAGATCGGGCAAATCAAGCTTGGATAGATCGTACTGAAACAGACTCAATTGAAAATTTTTCAGTGATATGTGCTCCCAAAATGCGTATCTGTAGAGCGCCGACAGGGATCAGCTGGCAGCTGAATAACCAGTATCGATTTAAATACGAAAACAGCGACATCTATCATTACTTTCGTATGTCTGGCCGTGCTGCTTTTTCACCGGTTACCAGACATGTGCAGCAAGCCTATTTTCTACCTCGCATCGGTAACAACAATTATTACCACTCGCTAGTCGATAAGCTTCCTGCGCTGATTGCCTACAAACGTATGAACTTAAGCTGCCCTATTGTCGCAACGTACAAGTTGGACAAGATAGAGCGGTACCTTTGTAAAGAACTTGGTATCGACCCGGATGAGATCATTGTCGACACCCAGGGTGCACTGATTGCAGACCGAGGTTTTATTCCAAAGGTAGAGAGCCTGCGAGCCCCTTTTTATGAGCACTGCAGAACTAGACCAACACTCTCGGCGAGCACCAAAAAGAGAATCTATATTTCGCGCTCACGTTCAGCAGATAGGCCGCTACAAAACGAATCGTCAATTCATGAACTACTGGAAGCGAACAGTTTTAGTATCGTTCATATGGAAGATCATTCCTTTGAAGAGCAAATCTCCATTGCCAGGAATGCCGACGTCATTGTCGCACCACATGGTGCAGGTTTAACCAATATGATTTTTGCCGAATCAGGTACATCGGTCGTTGAGCTGATTCCTGATCGCTACATGACCCCGCTATTTAAGCAATTAGCCATCGACTGCTCTCACAAGTACAGTACGTTGATGGGTGAAGTCGAGGAAAATGACTCTGACACAAACACCCCGTTAGCGTGGTCAATAGATCTCTCTCGATTAGAAGCTCTGATCGACAGCCTTTAGATCTTCTCGACTGGATCGCAATAATGGAGAGCTATATTCTCGTTAGTGCAGATGGTCATCCGTATTAGTAAAATCCCAGAACTCTCTAGCGGCCAATTGTTCATCTGTCGCATCAAGAAGTACGTCGGCGATAAATTTACCTGAGTCAGACGGATCCACCATTGAACCGTCAGCATCCAATGCCTTAAACACCTCTGAGGTCGGCGACTCTTCCTTTGCACCAAGAACCGTCTCTACCAATGCAGTTCGTACAGCACCTGGGAAAATGCGAATGACCTTGGCCAGTCGCAACTCGGCCACAGCTGCTCTGGCAGCCATTTGAGCAGCCGCTTTAACGATGGAGTATGCGGACCATCCCACCCTCAGAGCCGTCGCTGAAAAGGAATCTATATAGACTATCCGGCACTGATGATCACCAAGCTGTAAACGTTGATTTAAAGTAATGGGTGCTAAAACATGCACGTTGAAATGGTATGCAACATCATCTGTTGATAAGTTTTGATAAGCCATCAATTCAACGGGTGATCCGGCTGCATGGACAATACCCTGCAATGGCGAGTGTTCACTGGCCGCTTCTACGACTTTGGTGAGGCCTAACTCAGAGGATAGATCAGCAGAAACGACATGCAGTTTGCCACTATAGGGTTGATCTAGTTTCTGTATGGCTTCAATGTTTCGGGCCACTGCCAGTACCGACACACCACGATCGAGAAGTTCAGCGACGGTCGCTTTACCAATCCCAGAAGACGCGCCTGTTACTAAAAACATAAATCACCCGTAACCCTTAAGAACTGCTGAAAGAACACGTCCAGCTTTTCGGTAAAACAATAGCACGGGTAGTCAGTCTCTCTGTATCGCACCGCGCGATATCCCTATCCTCCCCGATCCTTTTAGAGTGACAAAAACCGAGACCTTCTGCGGAATCGACGCCATCAAGTAGTCTGGCAACAATGAACCAAACGTAAGAGTTATGCACGAAGTTAAAGGTAGATTGCTCTGAACTTGCGAAATGCCGCCACTAGATTGCCGCCCATTGCAGCAACTCATAACAGTGCAAATTTATAGGTATATCGCCTCTGGTGGTATGGTTAGAGTCAGGAGTAAAGGATAAACCAAGGTTTTTTCTACAGATTGCCTGCCTGGCGACTTGTGCAAATATTGTGGAAGTGCCTTTGGCAACTTGTGCTGCTGAGACCATCACCTCTAAACTCTCACCGCTGAGAAGACTAAAGAACACTGAACACTATGTGGAAATTAGGCAGTCTTTTATTCATCACTGCAGTCGCAGCATTTCTTTGGCTATGGCAAGACCCGCTGTCGTCGAACGTTCTGAGAACGGCACAGGCGCAAGAAACCCCTGCGCAACCTGCAAACGGAAATGGTCAAAGACAACGGCCCCAAGGCGCCGATGGCGAAAGACGAAGATTCGGCAATGGCGAAGGACGACCGGCCGGTGCGGGTAATGGCGAAGGTCGACGTGGACAGACAGATGCTGGCAATGGAAGACCTGCCGGAGCAGGTAATGGACAGGGACGGCCCGCTGGTGCAGGCAATGACGGTGGAAGACCCGCCCAGACAAATGACGGCAACCGCCCCGCACAGGCAGGTGACGGAAACGGGCGCCCCGCTAATGCAAATGGCGGCGGTAACAGACCCGCTCAGGCCGGCCAAGGTGGACGACCCAATGCCGGAAACGGTGGGGGCAGGCCCGCTCAAGCAGGAGCAGGCGGTGGTAGACCTGGCGGCGCTGGCGGTCGTAGAGGCGGACGCCCACCTTCTCTTGTCATAACAAGTCCAGCCAAAGAAGCACTTATCAATGATCGTTTAAAGGCAGTCGGTACCGGTGCAGCAGTAGCTTCTGTGAGCGTTGTTCCGTTAACAGGGGGCCTTTTAACCGACGTCTTAGTTAACGCCGGACAACGTGTTGAAAAAGGACAAGTGCTAGCGACCCTTGATAACGCGTACGAACTTATCGCAAGAGACAGAGCGTCAAGGACTGCCAGAGATGCTTCCACAGATGCTGCACGGCTGCGACAACTGTTTCGTTCCAACACAGCCACGGAAGTTGAGCTCAATCGAGCCACAGCCGCATTAGCCGATGCACAACTGAGTCTTCGCGATGCCGAGCTGCGACTGGAGCGTCGAACGGTAACCGCTCCGATATCCGGTATCGTTGGATTGGTCGACGTCGATAGCGGTAACTATGTCACGGTGCAGTCCGAACTAGTCACTATCGATGATCGATCTACCATCATCGTAGAGTTCTGGATTCCAGAACGATTTGCTAATCAAGTGGCGCTAAACCAAACGGTAGAGGCGATTGCCTTGGCCAACCCTGCAGACACTTATCGAGGTGTTATAAGCGGCATTGGCAGCAGAATAGAAACGGACAGTCGAACCCTGCCCGTACAGGCACAAATCGGTAACGCAAGTGATTCATTAAGACCCGGCATGTCGTTCGAGGTTCTATTACGTTTTGATGGTGAAGAATTTCCAGCCGTCAGCCCTTTATCAATTCAGTGGGATTCAAACGGCTCGTATATCTGGCGCATTGTTGAAAATAAAGCTGAACGCGTACCCGTCAGAATTATTCAAAGAAACCCCGAATCCGTGCTGGTCGATGGCGATCTGAACATCGATGACGCTATCGTCACCGAAGGATTACTCTCGTTACGACCGGGCGCAACCGTACGCACGCAGGGTGGTCGGCCATGAGTACTCGTGTAGAAAGCGGTATGCAAGCTACTCCCCCGTCCTCACCTCGAAAAACACCGAAGATACATTCAAGCGAAGGTATTACTGCCATCTTCGTTCGGCGCCCCGTACTGGCACTCGTACTGAGTTTACTGATAATCGTCGCAGGTATTGCAGCACTTGCAGATGTTGAAATTCGAGAACTACCCGCTGTCGAAAGTCCCATCGTTACTATCACCACCACCTACAGTGGCGCATCTCCAGAAACAATCGACCGCGAAGTCACCGCCATTATTGAGGCCGCTGCTGGCCGCGTGTCCGGTGTCAAATCTATTTCCTCATCGTCCTCTTTCGGCCGTAGCCGCGTCACCGTTGAATTTCGCGAATCCATCAACCTCGACATCGCGGCATCGGATATGCGTGACGCCATATCGCGCGTTTCACGGGAAATTCCTGACGACGTTGATGACCCCAGAATCGTTAAGGCCGATAGCGATGCGCAACCGATCCTCCGCCTGGCGCTCACCTCCTCCGAACTCTCTGCAGAAGAAATGACGCTGATTGTCGAGAACCAGATTCTCGATGACTTTACTTCAATAAATGGCGTCGCTGATATTCAGGTGTACGGTGATCGTGAGCAAGTATTTAAGATTGATGTCGATCAGACAAAGCTTGCCAGCCGAGGCCTCAGCATCGCCGACCTGACCCGTGCATTATCTAATGCGGCATTCGATACACCGGCAGGCTCACTGTCAAACGACACACAAAGCTTATCGGTAAGAGCCAGCGCGACTATCGAAACCACCGAAGAATTCCGAAACCTGCTGATCAATGAAAGAACACGCATCGGTGATGTTGCCTCAGTGACGCTTGGCGCTGATGATGGCGCAACCTCTTTGCGCGCAAACGGCCGAACCGGCATTGGACTGGGCGTTCTCAAACAAGCTGGATCCAACACACTAGAGATTTCGAAGGCAGTGTATGAAGCGGCTGATCAGCTACGACCTACACTGCCCGCTGATATGGATATACAAGTGACCAGCGATGACGCTGTGTTCATCAATGGCTCTATCAAGGAGGTTTTGTTTTCCCTATCGCTTGCCATCAGCATCGTTATTGCCATCATCTTTATTTTCTTACTCAACTGGCGCGCAACGCTTATACCTGCGATCACTATGCCGGTCGCACTGATCGGAACGGTCGCTGGAATCTGGCTAGCCGGTTTTTCTATCAACATCCTGACGCTGCTTGCGCTACTGCTCGCAACGGGTATGGTTGTTGATGACGCTATCGTTGTGCTGGAAAATATCGTTAAACAACGAAACGCTGGATTAAAACCCCGGGCCGCGGCCGTTCTCGGTACGCGTCAAGTCTTCTTTGCCGTTATCACGACAACTGCCGTTTTGGCTGCGGTGTTTATACCGTTGTCATTTCTACCCGGAAAGGCTGGTGGGCTATTCCGTGAATTCGGGTTTGTTCTGGCAATATCAGTGACCATCTCATCGATTGTCGCGCTTTCACTGTGTCCTATGCTGGCGTCACGATTTCTGAAGAATTCCAAACCTATCGGCCCTGCAGAAGACGATAGAGGGATACGTGGCATCATTCGACGCTTCGGACACAGATGTGCTGCGTTTTACGCATGGCTCTTACGCATCTGTTTGAAACTACCCATCATTATTGTGGCTATCGCGTTGGTTGTAGCCGCTCTCGCATGGAAGACAATGGGCTCCATTCCTGAGGAACTACTGCCTAGGGAAGATCGCTCTGTTGCACTGCTTCGTGTCTCGGCACCTCAGGGTGTCAGTCTTGAATACACAGTGTCTCAACTCAAAAAGATCGAGAATCTGATTCAACCGTTTCTTGATAATGGTGAAGCTAAAAATGTGTTCTCTATATCTGGCTTTGGGGGACGTACTAACGGTGGCTTCATGGTACTCACACTGAAACCCTGGGATGAAAGAGAACGTAGCCAGGCCGAAATCGTCGCCGAGCTGAATCGAGGTTTGTTTGGTGTACCGGGTGTAAGAGCCTTTGCCATACAACCCAACAGTTTAGGCATTCGAGGAGCAGGTTCTGGCCTTAAAGTGGCTATTGCCGGCAACAGCTATGAGCAACTCGCTATACGCGGTGATCAACTTGTCGAAGCCATGGAGGCCGATGGTCGCTTTGGTCGCGTAAGTCTGGATTATGAAACCAGCCAGGCGCAGTTGGCTATAAGCATCGATAGAGAAAGAGCCGCAGATCTGGGCATTGCCATAGACGGACTGGCAGGCGCCATGCAATCCGTTCTCGATGGACGCACCCTGGGCGACGTGTTCATCGATGATCGAGCTGTTGCGGTTAAGTTAGTATCGAGCACGCAACCGATCAATGATCCTACCGATCTTGCCAATCTGTTTTTAAAAACCGGCGATGGGCGAATTGTTCCAATGTCCACGATCGCCACCTTGAAAGAAACCGCCATTGCACCTTCCCTACCGCGTGAAGAGCGCTTTCGCTCAGTGTCCGTCTCTGCCAGTCTTAGCGATGAAATGTCTTTACGAGAAGGGATGAATGAATTGGATCGATTGGCAGAACCGTTATTAGATGCTGATATGAGACTCATTCCATTGGCAGAGGCTGCGGCATTAAATGAAACAGCCAGTGGTTTAGTTCTGACCTTTGGTTTTGCCATCATTGTGGTATTTCTGGTTTTAGCAGCTCAGTTCGAAAGCTTCCTCAGCGGCCTGATCATTATGTTTACGGTGCCCTTCGGTGTAGCCAGTGCTATTTTCGCACTTTACTTTTCCGGCACCAGCCTGAATATCTATAGCCAAATAGGCCTGGTCTTGCTCATAGGAATAATGGCGAAGAATGGCATCTTGATTGTCGAGTTCGCCAATCAACTTCGCGATGAGGGCGCCACTGTAAAAGAGGCAGCTCTACAGTCGGCAACGCAACGGCTCCGCCCCGTAACTATGACCATGTTCTCAACGGTTCTGGGCGGCGTTCCATTGGTCATTGCCTCTGGTGCCGGAGCTGAAGCTCGTATTGCCCTGGGATGGGTTATCGTCGGCGGACTAGGTATGGCGACGTTTTTCACGCTCTTTCTAACACCGGTTATTTATCGCCTGTTAGCAGGATTTTCCGCACCTAAGGCAGCTAGCGACAAGAAACTCCTGGAAGAGTTGGCGCACGCCTCATTGCGTTAGAGACGGCCAAAAAAACGCCGGTTAATCGAGTAGATTTTCCGGCGTTTTGTTACTGCAAGCGAATGATGTTGTTCGCCTTTCCCTGCAATCCGCTTTGTAAACGGACTTTTAAAAACTCATTAAGAATGAGCGCTGACTCTGACTGTGCCTTTGCGTTGCACCCGGCTCAAATGAATCTGCCGAGAATAAAGCAATGCGGTTAGCATCAACAGTGTCCACCAAAGAACCGCCCCACCCTGCGTGTTCACAGGCAGCACGTTCTTGTTATCTGCATCCGTACCGGTATCTGTACCAACCGACGGGTCACCACCAGTATCACCGCCGTCTGCTTCGTCAGCAACCTGAACGATAATCGAACTACCGACCGCTGCACCGTCGAGGTTGTCAGCATCAGCTTCAACACTGATGGAATACAGGCCCGCCGAAGACGGCGTCAAACCGAAAGACAGTGACACCTGAGCACCTTGTGCAATGTTACCGACGTTACAAACGATGCCACTAACCCCTGTACACTCAGTAGGTAAGTTGGTTACCGCCAAGCCGGACGGCACCGTTGCAGTTAGTTGAACACCTGTCGCATCAGCAGCGCCGTTACTTGTTGCTGTTGCAACGACAGTCGTTTCTGAATCAACCTGCCAGTCAAGATTTCCACCGGTTAATGTCCAGGCAAGACTGCTCAACAAACTATCGTCTGAGACCTCAACGGTGTCATTGGACGTATTGTTGTTTGGCGCATTATCTTCCGATGAGGTTTCGATAGAGACCGGGATGTTGAGCGAGCCACTCTGTAGCGGCAAAAGAACTAGGTTGTACTCAAAGTCACCCGGCTCCATTTCTGCCTCGGGAGCAGAGGGAAGAACATCGCCTAAATCACAGACCATACTGCCGTTTGCCAACTGACACGCGTCGTCTACTGAGACAGCTTCCCACTGAGTGCCAATGCCTTCACCAACGCTAAGAACAACGTTACTGGCTGTATCATAATCATCAGTGTTTCGAACATCGACAGACACAGCAACGGTTTCTTGAATATCAACAGCCGTCTGATCAACAGTCGTTGTGACCGCTAAATTTACAAGTTCATCAGGGTTGTTCAAGCTACCGTTTACACAGGTAATATCATCAATCCCTGAAGGGCTACAAATACGCGTATTGTTCGATAAATCTTTAATCAGCATGATGCTGTCAGCTTCAAAGCCATCTTCACGTGCGCTGATCATAAACGTGTTTTCACCCGGCTCTTCAACCGTAATCCAAACGGATTTCCTTATGCCGCATGCGCCGCCACCGGAGTCACGCTTTCTGCCGCGCCATTGCCAACCCGCATTCGCAGTACACCACTGCATTTGCGCACCTGTTAATGGAAACTGTCCATTGAGACCAACATGAATCCCGTTGTCTTCAGTGCCCGTGGAAAAGGCACGTATATGGACGTAGTAACGACCCGCTTCCGGGAAATCCATTGTGTAGTGCGCCTGAGGACCATCGCCGCGGTTCCAAAGTGCAGTTGGCTCATAAAGCGGATCGTGTTCCGTTACGCGATAATCGGGTAACAACTCCAAGTACGCACCGCCACTTGCTCCGTCCGAATGATTAGGATCAGGATCGGGCTCGATTGCAGGTGTCGCAGCATTGGTCAACACCCAACGCTCGCTTCTTGTGTCATCGTCTTCAGCTTCAAACACTAATGCAATGTAATCGTCATCGACTCTGAGCTCGGCCTGGGCTGTCGCACTGATAGCGAATTGGAACACCGACGCACATGCGATTAATGAGAGTAGCCTGGATATTGGCTGTACCATGAACTGCAACTCCACAGAAAAATTTAGAAGAGAACCGCCTATAAGTGCATTTACTATCGGCAGTCTTCCACTTTTAAGGAGTCGACTCGTTCTTGTTTTCAGCTGTTAGCTTCAGCACACTTTAACGCCATATCCATCGATTATTTCTCACTTCGTTACCTTTATTGCGCCTAGCATCACCGACCTTAACCACCCTATTCATACGCGCCTTTCGTCGCTTGATATCAGCAACATCTGGCAGTGAGAATTGATTTGAGATTACCTGATTATATTGCGCGAAATCCCCATTGGATTGGGCGCTACCCGCTTTCACACCCTGTTTCTCATCGTCATTACAGTGGCTACCGGGAAAGATATTCTCCAGCGTTCCATAATTGCGGGAGCCCAAATAAACCGCAGGTGAGAGTCGCTGAAGGTTACTATCATCGGGGTATTCGAATAGGTTATTTGCAACAGTGTTATTTGAAGGCGTGTTGTATCGAATTGTTCCACCTTCTCCACAATTTCGGTAAAGGTAAACACCGCCATTAAGTAAAGATGTAAACGTATTGTCAGAAATTCGATTGTCGGATGATCCATCAAGCGCTATTTGTGGCCACCCTCTGTCATAGAATCCCCACCAACTACCATCATCAGTTTTTACATCAAACTGATTGTGCTCAATGGTAATACCCGAAGACTCAGCATCCAGGTACACACCAACGCGACGAGAATAACCGCTCAAATGGGAATGGCTTAAAGAAGAGTTTCGAACACCCGGTCCGAAATAAATCAAATTTCGCCCCTGACCAACAACGTCAATGTTTTCTAGGCGAATGCCAGATGGCGCTGCCGCTCGCAAACGATTAACGTGTTCAGGTTCAGCAGACGATTGTCTTATTAATGCGTTTTCAGAATTCCGGCCCATGCCGTATAGCCGAATCGATCCATGCACGAGGGCATTACTAATAGTGATGTTTTTGGGTACCAACCACTCGCCCGATGAAGAACGCTCTGATCGTATTTCAATCAGGTCAGTTGTTGACGCTGTATTGGAACCTGAGTGAATCAGTGCGCCGTCAAAATCAGCAGAAATATAGGAAGCTGATTCCCCTCGGAACACGAGCTGCTTTGTGATTGTGTTAGCCGGAAAACCTAAGGACTGACAATTTTTGTCTGAAAAATTGATCGAACAGTTGATATCCACCGATGACGATTCCGGTTTGGCCGTCTCGCAGATCTCCATCAACATTTGTTCGCTACACATAGGTAACGACAGCGTTGAATCGAGAAGAAGGGTTTGTTCGGCCTGACTGCGCCCTATCGAAAACAATAAGAGCAGAATAATCAGCGAATGACAGGAAAAACCACGTAAGCCATCACGCAGAGATAGGCACATCGCGACGCTTAGTGCTTATAACGCGCGGTTAACAAAACAACAAAGCACAGTCGTAGTTTGTTAGTGAATCCTTTTCTCACCACACCGCTGGTTAATAAGTATTTCAAGCTGCGCCACCGTGGCTGCAGAAATTCCAGGTACTGAGTAAACTTCAGAATCGTTTGCCGCTGTTCATCCGGCAGAGCCGAAAATCTATCGGTATCTGCTAGAAGAGACTGCAACGCTAACAATCTGGAATCCTCCTTGTAGGGAAGTTTGAAATCTCTAGTCAGTATCTTTTTCCATTGGGCATACTTAGTACGACCTTTCAAGCTCTTTGCCATCGACTTTGCTGTATTGCTAGCGTTGTTTTCATGTAATCGATAGTCAACTAAGGGTTCATCAATCAATTTCCGATGACCAAATAACTCGGCAATAACAGCGATCCAATAATCATGGACATGCAAACCATCAGGGAAAGGCAAACACATCTCTGCCAG
>CAZCKD010000011.1:0-35103 GCA_964498925.1 uncultured Granulosicoccaceae bacterium | reverse complement strand
TAAAGACTCGGACATTGGCCGTACGGGCAGCTAAGCCCGACTACCGCTTTCGCGAATTTAAACAACCATGTCATCCGAAGATTCCGCCGTACATCAAGAACAAGGTTTTTTATCTCACTTAATTGAGCTGCGAGATAGGCTACTCAAGATGGTCTTGGCGGTTGGTTTATTGTTCTGCGGTTTGTTCTGGTTTTCTCAAGAAATTTATACGGCCCTAGCTGCTCCGCTGCTAAAGCATTTGCCTGGCAGTCAGATGATTGCCATTGACGTTGCGGCGCCGTTCTTCATTCCTTTCAAACTCACGCTGATGTTGTGCGTGTTTTTAGCCGTGCCCTATTTGCTGTATCAAATCTGGTCGTTTATTGCACCAGGTCTCTACACGCATGAAAAGCGACTCGTTGTACCTATGCTGGTTTCAAGCACGGGGCTTTTCTATCTGGGTGTGGCCTTTGCGTATTTTGTGGTCTTTCCATTGGTGTTCGGGTTTTTTACAAGTGTGGCTCCGGAAGGTGTCACGGTCAGTACCGATATAGGGCGCTATCTCGACTTTGTCATTACGTTGTTCTTTGCGTTCGGAATCGCTTTTGAGGTGCCGGTCGCCACGGTATTAGTGGTTGCCGTTGGTATTACAACACCTGAGAATCTCGTTAAAATCCGCCCGTATGTTTTCGTTGCGGCGTTTATCATCGGCATGTTTCTTACACCGCCAGACATGATTTCCCAAACCTTGCTGGCCATTCCTATGTGGTTGCTCTATGAGGTTGGAATCGTATTTTCGCGAACGTATAAAAAGCGCATCAAAGATGCGGGCCTTGCTCGAGATGCACGCATTGATGGTGATACGGATACTGAAACTCAAACAACGGCCAACGAATCCGCTACTTCTTCCGCGAATAAAGCCAAAAGTGCTGCGTCATCATCGACTAACGCGGTAGCGGCAGTGGCTACGGCTGGTAATGCACAAACCGATGGCAGCGAAACCGATGAAGGCGCCGTAGCATCTTCAGCTGATGATGCTCAAAGTGATGGTAGTGAAACTGACGAGGGTGCAGTGGCATCCACGGCTAACGATGTACCTACCGATGATGCCGAAACGGATGAAGGGGCTGTGGCGTCAACCGACACAGAATCTTTCTTCGATCCGGCAATAATGCAAAAGCCGGGTCCTGATGGCACCTTCCGAAACAGCCTGACCGATCATGATGATTTGCCAGAGTCAGAGTCAGATGCCAACAAACCTTCTAACAAGGATTCTGAATAAACGATTCTTATGAGCACATGTGTCATGCCCCCGCGCCGCCCGGTCCTGTTGATTATCATGGATGGCATAGGGGTTAACCCATCCAAGCTCAATAATGCGGTTGCATTAGCTAATACGCCCAATCTGGATCAAATCTATTCCAGTCACCCGTCTTGTCTTCTTGAAGCGTCGGGACGTGCTGTCGGTTTGCCCGAAGGTCAAATGGGCAACTCTGAAGTGGGGCATCTATCTATTGGCGCCGGTACGCTTCTACGTCAGGATTTAGTCAAGATAGGAGATGCTATCGACGACGGAAGCTTCGCATCAAACGAAGCCATTGCAGGCGCTGTCAATCGTGCTGCCGACAAGCAGGAGCCCTTACACCTGGTTGGTCTGGTCTCCGACGGTGGAGTTCACAGTCATACCGAACACTTGTTAGCTTTGCTCGATCTTTGTAAGCAGAAGAGTGTGAAGCCTGTGCTTCATTTTATTGCTGACGGTCGGGATACCGCCCCTAAGAGTGCCGGTCAATTTCTGTCTAATATTCAAGGCGCTCTTAAAGAAGTTGAAGGAGTTATTGCAACTGTATCTGGTCGTTACTATGCACTCGATCGTGATAAGCGATGGGAGCGGGTACAGAAAGCATGGCAAGCCATGGTGTTGGCAGAAGGCCGATCAGCTAAGAGTGCTGAAGAGGCTATCGCCTATGCCTATGAGCACGATGAAACGGATGAGTTTATCGAACCCACGGTCATCGGTGATTATCAAGCGATGGGTAAAAGCGCAGAAGTCTTCTTTTTTAATTTTCGAAACGATCGCCCGCGAGAGCTCAGCGAAGCCTTAGCACTTGAAGAATTTGAAGGCTTTGATCGTGGCGATACAACGCCCGTGTCGCTATCGACAATGACACGCTATGAATCGTCCTATCCCTTTGCCTGTGCATTTACGCGAGACGAGCCGGGCAAGACCTTAGGGCAAGTCGTTTCTGATGCAGGTATTCGACAAGTGCGATCTGCGGAAACCGAAAAATATCCACACGTCACTTTTTTCTTTAATGGCGGACGCGATGAACCGCTCCCGCTTGAAGAACGATTACTCGTCAACTCGCCAAAGGTTGCCACTTACGATCTACAGCCGGAGATGAGTGCACCTGCAGTAACAGAAGGGATCGTTAACGAATTGAAGGCCGGTACTGCAGGACTCATCGTGGTGAATCTGGCTAACGGCGATATGGTTGGACATACCGGAATTCCAGAAGCTGTCATTAAATCGGTTGAAACAGTCGATCAAATGGTTGGGCTAATGTGGGAAGCCGCAGTGGAGAACAACTATTCCATCGTGCTGACGGCCGATCATGGCAACGCTGATATGTTGGTAGACCCTGTTACTGGAAGCCCTCACACGCAGCACACAACATTCCCTGTTGCTTGTACCGTGCACGACGAAACTGTTTGGGAACTAGGCAATGGCAATGGTTTACCTGCAATTGCACCAACCATTTTAGCTTTGATGGGGCTGGAAAGACCGGAGTCCATGTCTGGGCGATCTTTGTTGCTGCGTCCTTATAGCTAGAGTTTGCTAGCCAGCAGGAACATTAACGTTATTACGCCTGCTAATTGATAACCTACTGTAGCTTGGGTCGGCTTGTCTGCGCTTAGCCTTGAATTTGGCCGCTGGTAGTCTTAACCGTCTTCCAAATATTCCCAACGTACAAA
This sequence comes from uncultured Granulosicoccaceae bacterium, assembly GCA_964498925.1. Classification (GTDB taxonomy): domain Bacteria; phylum Pseudomonadota; class Gammaproteobacteria; order Granulosicoccales; family Granulosicoccaceae; genus Granulosicoccus. The sequence continues at coordinate 32,148 of CAZCKD010000011.1, read as the reverse complement.
CAATTCGTCGAGCTGTTTCTGTAAATCTCCAGCCCGGCTTATTTCACTGTCAGCTTTGGCTTTATCCGAGTAGAAATCCGGCTCGTTCATTTTTTCGTGGATTTTCGCCAGCGTGTTTTCGATGTCGTTAATTTGTTCGGGTAACTTTTTGAGTTCCAGACTTTCTGCGTAGGTCAGTTTGCGCGGAGCAGCGTTGTTTCCTGCATCGGCTTCTTTATCTGCCGCATTAGTCTGCTCTGGTGTCGCATCTTGTTTGTTTGAAAGTTGTATATCTGTTTCGAATACAGGCTTGAGTGTTTTCGATACGGCTCGTTCTCTTTCAAAATCTTCATAGCCGCCGGCCACATCAATGAATTTGCCGTTGCCTTGATATACGAAACTACGAGTAACAACGTTCTCTAATAATTGTCTATCGTGACTGATTAGAATAACGGTGCCTTTGAATTCTCCTAAGAGTGATTCTAGTAACTCCAAAGTTTCTATATCCAGATCGTTGCTCGGCTCATCCAGCACGATCAGATTGGAAGGCTTTAAAAATAATTTTGCGAGCATCAATCTACCGAGCTCACCACCAGATAATGCAGTAATAGGTGCGCGTGCACGGGAAGGTTCGAACAGGAAGTCCTGCATATAGCTCATGATGTGGCGATCAGCACCGTTTACTTGTACGGTGTCTCTGCCGCCGCTAACGTTGTCAGCAGCTGACTGTGTTCTATCCAAAGCACCGCGAAGCTGATCGTAGTAAGCCACTTCTAATTGCGTGCCTTCTTCGACGGTGCCTGCCGTGGGCGTCAGTTCGCCTACCAACAACTTAACTAACGTTGACTTGCCGCACCCATTCGGACCGATGATGCCGATGCGATCTTCGCGCTGCACCACAGTTGTAATAGGAGCAATGATGAGCGAGTCATCATAAGAAAAGCTTAGACGGTTGGTTTCAAAGACGATCTTTCCGGAATTTTCAGCCTGATTAACCGACATCTTTGCTTTGCCAACCACATGTCGTCTAGCAGCATGTTGTTCGCGCAATTTTTTTAAGGCACGTACTCGTCCTTCGTTACGTGTGCGGCGTGCTTTAATGCCTTGTCTTATCCAGACTTCTTCCTGGGCAAGCTTTTTATCAAACAGCGCATTCTGTTGAGCTTCGACTTCAAGAGCGTGCTGTTTTTCGACACGATAGGCTGCGAAGTTGCCGGGCCATTCAGTTAACTTGCCTCTATCTATTTCGGCGATGTGTGTAGCTACCGAATCGAGAAATTTTCTATCGTGGGTGACAAATATCAATGCACAACGAAGAGATGCGAGATGTGCCTCCAACCAGGCGACGGCACCGATGTCCAGATGGTTGGTAGGTTCATCCAGTAGGAGCACATCAGGTTCTGTGACCAAGGCTCTTGCTAAGACCACACGTCGTTTCATACCACCGGACAAACTTTCCACATCGGTGGCAGGGTCCAATTCCATTTTTGACAACGTTTGCTCAACGGTTTGAATAAGCGACCAGCCGTCGTTGGCGTCTATCTTGTCCTGCAGTTTGGCCAGATGATCAATCAACGGTGCGCCGGATTCACTGTGCGTGCTGCCTTCCGCCAGACGTTGTGACTCTTTGTGGAATTCAGCGAGAACGTTGCCGATGCTGTCCAGGCCGGATGCCACAACTTCGTAGATGGAACCGGTAAAGTCTGTCGGAACTGCCTGTGGCAAATATGCTGTTTTTACACCGCTTCGCGAGACGACATCACCGGTATCTGGCGTCAGTTGTCCTGCAATAATTTTAAGTAGGGTTGATTTTCCTTCGCCATTGCGGCCAACCAAGGCCATTCTAGCTCCCGACTCAACGGTCAGAGAGACGTTATCAAGAATGGTGGTCGGACCAAAGGCAATGGAGACGTGCTGAATTCTTATTAGAGACATGAAGACCGGAAGGGCGACTCAAGGTGGTGCCGTAAACGTAGGTGGCAGTTGAGTTCTATTTGCAAAAATTGCATTGCTCAACCAATGCGCCAAGGGTAACCCAAAGCGGCGCAATTGACTGTGTTGTTCAAGCCTCGGGCAACAATTAGCTTAACGTTTAAGCAACCTCGTTTCCTTGTGTGTTCAAAGCGTCGTTTGTGGCCTTGGAATCTGACCCTAAGTTTTGTAGCCACCATGGATACGGTGCCTGCGCAAGGTCGATGTATAGGGTTGCGTAAAACAGACCGAAATCATCCGATTGATCCTGTCCTTCATAAAGTTGAAATTTGAAGTCCATGCTCTGAAGCAGTTCTGAATTAACCCAGAAATTAGGATCTTCCTTAGAACCACCGCCCAGGCAGAGGTGCAGCACGTATTGATTACCCGCTGAGTAGCCGATAGCCCGAAAGCTTGGGGATTCGAAATGGCTCAGCACTGTGGTGATATCGCCATACTTCAAATTACAGCCGTAAGCCGTGATGGGGTGAGTGTTGTTGTTTAAGGCCTTTACGGTGATTCGGTTTGGATCCAGCTTTACTCTCTTCGAATTAGGCGCTGAGAACGCAGCCATGTCGATTAATTTAGAAAGGCTGAAGTAGGGGCTTTCGGGGTGAAGGCGATGAGGCTCAGACAAGGATCTTGCAGCACCGGGCATGCCGGCCTGCTTGAGCAACATGCTCATACCTAGAACCATTTTGGGCTCATAGGTGTCTCGTTTTTCAACGATGGGTTTGACATCCAGTTTACGTCGATCCTCTACCAGCGTCAGGTCGTTCTCTTTAGCAAAGTTTTGTAGGTAGGCCAGGGTGCGAGGTTGCAGCTCGGCCATATCCGATGGGAGATACAGTGCAGGCTTGTTATCGAGCATTCGATAGCTCAGCGCTGCTTTAATTTTGGATTCCGCAGAATCGCCAGTGCTTCGTTTGTCTTTAGAGACTGATGTGACCCAGGAATCTGAATTGACAGATGCTGACGACGCCTCGTTAGCGGCGACTGCTTGTTGCTGTTCAGAAGGCTTATTCATGCTGTTAGCGCTACCCACGTGATTTCTCCCGATTGGACGGTGATGAGCAAATAGAATGCTCAGCGTTTCCATGGGTTAAGCGAGAAGCGCGCCAGTTGTCGCAGAAATAAGCTAACAGTTACTCGAGAGACGATAATTAGCGAATCGTCAAACTAGTCAAACACTGGTATTACAAGGGCTTGCAGCCCTTAGGGTATTCGGTGACAACAGGTTACGCGTCAGCCCATTCTGCTTTCGTAAAAGCTTTTATGGTGAGGGCGTGAATGGCGCCTGACTTGATGTGCTCATCAAGGACGGCATAAACCATTTTGTGTCGTTTGAGAGTAGACAGCCCTTCGAACTCGTCAGTTACGACTCGAGCTTCGAATTTACTGCCATCACCCGTGATTTCAGCCTGAGCTCCGGCAATAGCCTGCTCTACCAAATCGCTGAAATAGTCCATCCGCATATCGTTCACCTCGGTTGAGAGTCAGATTATACGCGGTATCGTGGGGATAAAAAAATGGGCCCGACCAGCGGGCCCGATTTGGGGGTGAGAACGTGACACCAACTATCGATTGGGGACACGTGAAAAGACTTTAGTCGGTACTATAGATATGTCAAATAAATTATTGAATTGATAGACTAAATTGTGACTTCATTGGCGCATAATGCCACGACTAGTTGGGGTTTTCATAGAAGATGTAAGACGTCGAGTAATCACTGAACTCGAAGTAGACTTTTTTCTCACCGCTATCTGCTTTACCGTTCAGATTGGCATCCAGAATTCCGTAGCCAAAACGATATGGGCGATCTGCGCCGTTTGTGGTGCCAGCAGCCGTTGTGAGCTTGTCAATCTGCATAAATCGTTTGACGAGCTGTTCACCTGCATAGATCTCGATAATGCCGTCAGTGCCCGTCCAGTTCTGAATGGATCGACCAATTTTGTTTTGGGATTCCTGTGTACAAGCGGCCAGCACGAGCACCATTGCTACAGCCGCGAGATTTCGAAGTTTGTTACGCATAAAAGTCTTTTCCTGAAAAGGGTGGGTTTTTTTCGATTATCCGTGAATTGAGCCTGACACGTCGTGACTTGGGGGCCGCTTCTAGCACTTTCCACATTTTTTGACCTAACGCTGCATCATGCTGATTCTAAAAACGCGTTTTTATCTGAATCCGGGTGCGTAAATTGGTCAATTACAAGCGATAATATGGGGCTCTATTGACCGGTGACAACCTTATGTCTGGAAGTAGCAACAATCAGCCAGCTGGCAAGCCATTCGGCATTGTCGTAAATTTGCCGGAAAACGACCCGATGTCCGCGCCGCATCTGCTTGGAGATGAGTGGTCCGGTGAGCGTTGGTTCGAGTCTGCTGAAGAGCGCGATCGCGTGTATAGCAGCATGCTGAAAAATCCCGGCAACTATCGAAAGGGTGATCGACCGTCCATGCAGCTGAGTAAGATCGACCCGAGCTGACGCTAGATCGCTAGCCGTAATCTGGGTTTTTGGGCGTATCTTGAAACAGCAGCTGTACCGGGATTGCAGAATTATCTCCCGGCTCAGTTGGTCGCGATGACGCCGCGTGTAAAGCGATATTGCTGAGCGATTTGCAGGCGAAATGTCGGATGCCCAGTGTGGGCATTGCCCGTTGGCATTCTTCAGACAATAACGCACTGAGTTGTTCAAGCCCGGGGTTGTGGGCAATAACCATGATGTGCTTGTGTCCGTCCTCGGCTACGGAGACCTCCGTCAATATTGTCTCCGGGGAGCACAGATACAGCTTGGGTTCTATCCACAATTGATTGTCGTTGAGACCAAAAGCGTCGACAAAGTACTGTGCCGTTTGCTGTGTTCTTACCGCTGAACTGCATAGGATTAAATCGGGAATACAGCCTTTATCTAATAGCCGTTGGGCCATGACAGGTGCATCGCGCATGCCTCGTTCGTTGAGAGGGCGTTCATGATCCTGTTGTCCGGGTGTATTCCAGCTGGATTTAGCGTGCCGTACCAGCGTGAGTAATCGATTCTCCATGTCATCGATTATAGGGTGTCTTTACTGCGCGCTGAGACTCTCGATTACGCCGTCGCCGTCTCGTAGGTAGCCAAAGCCATTGCTGGTTTTAATTTTGTACCAGTCGTTTGCATAATATTCCATGTCCAGCACTGTGCCCGGAAACACTCTCCCGATCAGTTGGGAATAGTTGTTTGGCTCCGCGTAAATACCTTTTGGCGAGTAGGTGCCGACGACCTTAACCTTGCCGCCATGCTCTTGGTTCTGAATTCCTTTGTCGGCGTTTATTCCGGTGATGGGGGTCAGATCGAACGTGCGGTTAGTCGATACGGGTCGGACCACGACATCACTGGTTTGCGTTGTTGCACTGCTGCCTCTCCGAATGGCTAGAGTCGCGGGGACAGCAACATTAAGGTTGTTTTCCGCCTGATTGCGATTGTTTGCTTGGGTATTGCCGGTATTGGATTGTCGATCTATGGATGCAACCAGTTCAGACGGTTTAAGCGATTCGCGCTCTCGCTGAATCTTCAGCTCTATCCTGACCAGCGAGCCAGGAATGGCGATTGTCGTTCCCAGGCGCAATTTTCCTGAAGCGGGCAAGCGGTTGAACTTTGCAATGGCTAGCCAATTATTAGCGTTGCCGGTGTACTCCAAAGCAATCTCACTCAAACTGTCGTGGGGTCGGACCGTGTGAAGCCAAACCTGTTCTTCAACCTGCTCGATTCGTTGATTGTCAGTACTCAATGCGGTGGTGTTGCCCACGGCGCAGGCCTGTAGCAGGCCAGCTATGGTGGCTAAACATCCCAGTTTAATCAGCACGAAGTTTACGTTCATTGCTCAGCTTTCCGCGTTCATTGATCTACTGAGCTCGCATCAGAACGAACTCAATTTCATTCCGAGGCAGCTCTCGACAAGACAGTCGTTAACAGCTGACCGTATGTGGGCGGTCTGTGCTCGTTAACTAGGGGGCGAATTGTCTCGATAAATCTCGATAGCGGATGTGAGGGACTGCCGTTTCTTCAGGGGTTAAGGGAGAAGTAGCGCGCAATCTGTGGAGCGCGGTGGGCGAATCGTGGACTGGCCGTCAATTTTGATTGGCTGACGGATGGGGTTTTGGTGGGTGCTGGGCGTGAGCGGTTTGACGTGCTCATGGTCCGACCTAGCCGTGGGGTGACCCTTTGCAATCCGATTTAGTCTCAACTTTCGTGGTCCGACCCCCAGCGGGGATTCATGGTCCGACCCGGTTGTAAGTACTTAATTTAGGGCGAAAAAAAAGCCTGATCCGTTGCCAGATCAGGCTTTTTCGTTTGCTGATAAATCAGCTTGGGACTTTAAATCACTTGATGTCGCGCTTGTGCAGGTAGCCTACGCCTTTGCTGGTTTCTACTTCGAACCAGTCTCCAACGGCCTTGGAAACCTTCAGGGAGGTTCCTGGAGACACTCGAAGCAACAACGGAGCGGACAGGTTTGCGTCGTTGTAGATCGCTTTCGGGTAGTACGTGCCGCTTACCATGACCTGAGAGAAGTCTGGCTGCGGGGTAGGGATAGGTCGTACTGGAGGAACGTCTGTAGCGATGTTGATCGGCTGCTCTGTAGGATCAGTCTTGAACGTCGCTTCAACGATTGTGATTGGCTGCGTTTCATCAGCTAGCGTCGGTGCGTTGCTCAATGTAGATGCTTCGGCAATCAGCTCACCACTGGCAGCAATCGCTGATTTATTCGCTTTCTCGATAGCTGCCATGACTTCAGCACGTTGCGCCTCTGTGCCTTTCTTCTCAACCTTAGGAGCGACAGCCATATTGAAGTCTGGCTTAATCAGCGCTTCAGGAACCAGGATTTTCTGGCCTGGCTGAACCAATACGGCTTGCTTGTCTGTAAAGCTGTTGTGACCTGCAATGACCTTCCAGTTTGTGGCATCGCCTGTTGTTCGCTTGGCGAAGTCCCAAAGTGTCTCGCCAGCGTTAAGCGAGATAGATTCGCCACCTGAAGGAAGTGCCGCTGCCGGCGCTGCAGGAGCTGTGGAAGTACTTGCACTAAGCGGTACGTTCTTTCCGCCGATGTTAGAAGTATCGATCAGAATGTCGTTGCTCGCGACATCAACCGGCTCTACCACTTCGATAGCATCATCGAGGAAATCAGGCTTCAGCATTTTCGTTGGAATAATGAGCTTCTGACCTTCAAATACTGCCGCGTTCTGGTTCAGGTTGTTGACGTCAGCCAGTACATGCCAGTTGGTTGCATCACCCGTTGTCTTCTTAGCGATATCCCACAGAGTTTCGTTTGGAGATACGTGGTGGATGTACTCTTCGCTTGAAGGCAGTTCTGTTCGTGAGTCTGAAGCAGCAACTTCTACTTCATTAAGTCCCACTTCTTCTGAATCTGAAGGTACGAGGCTGGAAAATTCGTCTTCAGTGATGAAGCTTTGATCTGAGGTCTCGTCTAAGAGAGGGTTAATGACGTCGTCACCGAACTCCTCAGCACTGGCCAGCTCTTCATTGAGGACTTCTTCCTCATCTCCGAAAACATCAACTTCTGCCAGTTCCTCACCGTCACCGTCTACTTCAAAGACATCGTCAAAGTTTGCCGTAGCGTTCTCGATGTCAATCGGGTTCAAGGAATCTTCAGACATTAAATCGTCGTCTTCGAGCATGGCGGCGTCGATATCATCCAGATCGTCCATGAAGAATTCATCGTCTCCGAATTCTTCACCTTCAAGATCCAGGTCAGCCTCTGCCACCTCGCTCTCTTCGTCTTCTCTGACCAGTTTGTCGGAGAAGCCAAGCAGGTACATGCTGACATCCCATGCGTGGACACCCACTTCAGCTGTTGCTCGACCTGCTGTCAGGATACCTTCGCCAATCGGGCTAAGATCCACATTGTCCATTTTTGGTGGAGAGGATGCACAGCCGCTGAGTGACAGTACGGCGACTGCCAGCAGACTTTTCGTGAAAATCTTTGGGTTGTGGTTGGGCATATGTTCTCTCACCATCATATTCAAAGGGATAGACGAGTGTCGGTGGAGAAAAGCTAGCCTGCAAAAACATGAGTTTCTGCTCATTGGCGTCACCACTTCGACAAACGTGACACCATTTTTAATAGTCGCTAGATTGGAGTCCGTCAAACTGAACTGCGACTTCTTTAGAAACTTTTTTTAGTCTCTAAAGGGGAGGTGAGACAAGGTATGGAGAGGAACGAGGTGACCAGACGGGGGCAATAAATGTGTTACGCCTTCTTTTTACTGAATTTTCCGGCTCATCCTTGAGCGTGTTACGTTCTGTAAACCTGTCAGAACTCGGATTATTTCGCCCAAGTATCTCGAAGAGTGACTGTTCTGTTGAAGACGGGCTTTTCAGATGAATAGTCTTTTCTATCGGCCACAAAATAGCCGATGCGCTCAAACTGGAAGTGCTGTTCAGGAGCTGCATTTTGCAAGGCAGGCTCCACGAAGCAGTTGCTCATGATAATTTCAGAGTCGTCAGCTAAGACAGCAGTGAGTGATTCGGCCTTGGCAGGGTCTGGCGTATTGAACAGCGGGTTGTAAAGGCGAACCTCGGCGGAAACGCCATGGCTGGCAGAAACCCAGTGAATGACGCCTTTCACTTTTCGTCCTTCCGGCTTTTTACCTAAGGTGTTTGCGTCGTGGGTGCAATGCAGCTCTGTGACGTTTCCATCACTGTCTTTAATAATGTCATTACATTTGATGACGTAGGAGCCGCGCAGTCGCACCTCACCGCCCGGGATGAGCCGCTGATATTTTGGAGGAGGCACTTCTGCGAAATCATCCCGATCGATGTAGACCTCACGGGTAAACGGTACTTCGCGTCGTCCGGCGGCTTCATTTTGAGGGTGATTAGCAAAGTCCATCATTTGCTCATGACCTTCCGGCAGATCGGTGATGACGACCTTGATGGGATCTAGCACGGCCATGCGTCTGGGAGCCTCGGTGTTGAGCTGGTCGCGAATCGTGCCCTCAAGCACCTGCATCTCAATCCAGGCATCGTTTTTAGTGATACCGATTTTTTCGCAAAATTCGCGCAGTGACTCTGGTGTATAGCCGCGACGGCGCATTCCCACCAGTGTAGGCATGCGAGGGTCGTCCCAACCATTGACGTGTTTTTCTTCAACCAATTCGATGAGGCGTCGTTTACTCATCATGGTGTACTCGAGTGCCAGTCGGGCAAATTCGATTTGCTGCGGGTGCGACTCCGTTTCCAGCTGATCCAGCACCCAATCGTACAGAGGTCTGTGATCTTCAAATTCAAGCGTGCACAAGGAATGCGTGATGTTTTCGATGGCGTCCGATACGCAGTGCGTGTAGTCGTACATCGGGTAAATAGACCACTTGTCGCCCGTCCTGACGTGATTCACTTTGCGAATACGATACAGCGCCGGGTCGCGCAAATTGATGTTGCCGGAACTCATATCAATTTTAGCTCTAAGCACATGAGCCCCATCGTCGAACTCACCGGCTTTCATGCGATTAAACAGATCAAGATTTTCTTCGACGCTTCGATTTCGGTATGGGCTGTCCGTGCCTGGCTCTGTGAGAGTGCCGCGAAGTTCGCGCATTTCTTCGGCGCTGCTGCTATCGACGTAGGCTTTGCCCTGCCGGATTAATTCACAGGCGTATTCAAAAAGAGTATCGAAATAATCGGATGCATGACGCAGCTCATTCCATTCGAAGCCCAGCCAGCTAACGTCGTCTTTGATCGCGTTGGCGTACTCTTCGTTTTCTTTCGTCGGGTTCGTATCGTCGAAGCGAAGATTACATTGGCCGTTGTAGCGAATGGCCGTTCCAAAATTCAAGCAGATGGATTTCGCATGACCAATGTGCAAATAGCCATTCGGCTCGGGTGGAAATCGCGTAACAACCTTCCCGTCATTTTTACCATTCGCAATATCGTTATCGATAATGTTGCGAATGAAATTGCTGGCTTCAACAGGTGGCTCTGATTTAGACATGATGGACAGTACGGCCAATCGTAATAGTTAGGATGGCAGCAAGTATAGACTGGCCACACGATGGATAGTCGTAGCAAAGTGTGATGAGCGTGGCGATCAGTTCAGTTAGCACCGATGACTAACGGAAATGTCCAGCGTATTGTTCGTGAAATGCTTTGACCGTATTGATGTACTGACGTGTCTCAGCAAAGGGTGGCACGCCCTTATATTTGTCCACGTTCCCGGGGCCTGCATTGTAGGCAGCCAACGCTAGATGAGTATCTGAAGAATATCTCGCCAACATAGCAGCCAGATATTGAGCGCCGCCTGTCAGGTTTTGTTTGCTATCGAAAATATTGCTCACACCCATGGCTTTGGCTGTCGATGGCATTAATTGCATTAAACCCTTAGCACCGGCATGTGATTCAGCTGTCGGGTCAAAACAAGACTCTGCTCTTGCGACGGCTTTCAGAAGAGCGGGGTCCACTGAGTACTGAGCTGCTGCCTTGATAAATTCTGAATTAAAGGAATGTCCTTTTGCATCAAGCTGCGCGTGCGTCAGTCCACGACAGGGGTTGCTGCCTGAAGGAGATCTGACAAGGTTTAAATAGCTGGTTCGGACAATTTTGCCGTTAACCATCGGCGCATCACTGAAGGTGACACTGCCATCGGCGGCTCGGTGCATGAACATGCCGTCGCCCGCCAGGCAGGGCAGGCCCATTGAGAACAAGGCTGCCGCTGCACACCATTTACGGGCAGTTTTTGAGCAGAAGAGGGTTTGACAGATTCCAGGCATGACTGTTTTATCGACAGTCCAAGCGAAGTTCTGACGAGGCTCGGCAAATGAGTGCGAACCGGTACTCGCTTATGAATACCTGTTACATGGCCTGAATTAACGTGTGGACTCAGCTAGCTAAGCGGTGCTGTCCAATGACTGACGTGTTCTTCGATGTCAGGTCTCTTTCTGACGACCCTGCCATCATCTGGTGTTCCCAGATAGAGAAACCCGGCAATTTGATCCTTGCGATCGATACCCAGAGCCGACTTTACGTTTTCATCATAGGCATTAGCGCCTGAAAGCCAGATGGAACCGAAGCCTGTGGCACTCGCGCCAAGCTGCATCAATTGCACTGCAGCTCCAGCAGAAAGAGTCTGTTCGATCACAGGTGCTTTTGGATGATCAGGAGTCACCGTTGTTACAATAACGACAATAAGAGGTGAACGAAGTGGCTTGCTTGCAAGCTTTGTCAGTTTTTCAGGGTCGATAGCCGGTTCACGCTCTTTTGCAGCGTCCACGAAAACATCTGCCAGCGCATGCCTCGCATCACCGCGAATTACGATAAATCGCCAGGGGCGCAACTTGCCATGATCCGGTGCGGTCGCAGCGCACTTAAGGATGTCGTTGAGTTGCTCGTCATTAGGAGCCGGTTCAATAAGTTGGTTGGCAGGTATTGAGTGGCGGTTATGTAGTGCTTCGAGTAAGTCGTTCATGCGGTGTTTTGTGTCAGTGATCGCAACAGTATAGCGAGCGTAAGTCGTCAAGGTCGCTAGAGTGTTCTACGCTATCGCATTATTGTGTTTATTTAATCCGGTCCATGCGGCCCGAAGATGTAAAAACCTATGTCATCAAAATATACGGTTAGCTTTGATCAGGCTGCTGAGCACATCATTGATGTGTCACTCAGTTTAGACAGCCCAGCCTTGGAGGGGCAGATATTCCGTCTGCCGAATTGGATTCCCGGTAGCTACATGATTCGGGACTTTTCCCGGAATATCGTCAGTCTCAAGGCAAATTCTGCAGGCCGGGATGTCCCCATCACCAAGATTGATAAGTCGACGTGGCAGCTCGCCTCCGGATTAACTCAGGTGACATTGAACTACCGAGTGTATGCGTGGGACCTTTCCGTCCGCGCTGCGCATGTTGATCAGACACACGCCTTTTTTAATGGCACCAGTGTGTTTTTGTCTGCGGACGGTCAGGAGAATAGCGAGCATTCCGTCACTATTGTCAGGCCGTCTCACGATGCAGAGCAGCTGTTCGAACTTTCAACCACATTGACTGCGGTGGACATTGATAAGGCGGGCTTTGGACGCTACTCCGCTGCTGACTACGATGAACTCATCGATCATCCGGTGGAATTAGGCACCTTTAAACGGTTAAGCTTTTTAGCCTGTGGCGTGAAACACGAAGTCGTTTTGACGGGCGATTGCCATTTCGATGAGCAGCGTGTCATCGATGACTTAACCCGAATTTGTGAGTATCAAATTAATTTCTTTGGCATGCCAGCACCGGTCGAGCACTACGTGTTCATGGTGATGGTTGTAGATGCAGGCTATGGCGGTTTGGAACATCGTGCCTCCACAGCTCTTATGATTACCCGGGAGAATCTACCTGTTGTTGGCGAAACCAAAGTCGCCGATAAATATCTGGATTTTCTCGGCCTGTGTAGTCATGAGTATTTTCATACCTGGAACGTTAAACGCATCAAACCCGCTAAGTTCGTTCCCTTCGATTTAACTTCAGAGTCGTACACCGAACTACTCTGGTTCTTTGAAGGCATGACGTCTTATTACGACGATCTTGTATTAGCTCGAACCGGTCTGATCGACACAGATAGGTATTTAGGCTTGCTTTCAAAAACGCTCACCCGTGTTCAGAGAGGGCAGGGGCGTCAGTCTCAAACGGTCACTGATTCCAGTTTTGATGCGTGGAATAAATTTTATAAGCAGGATGAAAACGCGCCTAACGCCATTGTCAGCTATTACGCCAAAGGTGCCTTGATTGCACTATGCCTGGATGCTCTGCTTAGGAAGACATCCCATAGTTCGATGAGTCTGGATAATTTGATGCGTGCTCTGTGGCAGCGCTGGCTGCATAACGAAGCAGGTATCGCAGAAGATGAACCGCAGCGTCTGGCTGCTCAACTACTGAATACAGATCTTACGGATTTCTTCGATCGCGTTTTATATTCCACGGAAGATCTGCCTATAAAAGAGGCTTTGACGACATTGGGTGTGTCGATTGAGTGGAGCGAACGACTTTCCAGTAGTGACATGGGGGGCAATCGCAGTAGCTCATCGACGAAGGCTGCAACGGTTTATCCGTGGCTCGGTGCCAATGTTGTTGATGCGCCAGGCGGCATGAGAATAGCTCAGTTGATGAGCGGTGGGCCTGCCGCGAAAGCGGGATTGTCAGCAGGTGACATCATCGTTGCGATAAATCATTTATCCATAAGTAAAGCAGAGTTGGATGCACAGCTTCGGCGATATGCCGATGCTGATTCCTTACCGGTTCATTACTTTCGTTTGGGTCGATTGCACGAAACGGCGCTACCGGTTGAGTCTGCACCTCGTGACACAGCGGTTCTTCAAATTGAAGATAAAAAAGCGGTTGAGCAATGGTTAGCTGATTCGCGCTTAGCTGCAGATGATTCAACGGCTTTGCTAAAACCCGTTGAGCAGGAACAGGGTTCGGCCAGGAACTCCAGTGGGGGTTCCAGTACTAGTTCGGGTGCGGGTGCAGGTGCGGGTGCGAGCGACAGCGACTCATGACGAAGGCTCCGCAGGAACATCTGATCGTCGACGAACTGCGACAGCAGAACCACAGTGATGTCGAATTGCATTTATTTGCAGATATTGACTCCACCAGTGTCTGGTTGCGTGATCAATTTATGGGCAAGGCTCCTGAAACGGTCGGCCCGCATCTATGTGCCACTGATTGGCAAACAGCCGGGATCGCCAGACGAGGAAAAACCTGGCAAACCAAGCCCGGTAACATTACGTTTTCGATACTCTCAACCACCGACAAGCCGATGCAGGAGCTGCTTGGGCTTAGTTTGGTGACAGGGATCGGCGTTGCGGATGCTCTTCAGGATTTTGCAGACATACCGGTACAGCTTAAGTGGCCTAATGATGTACTCGTTGACGGGGCTAAAATAGGTGGTTTGCTCACAGAAATTAATACACCTACGGATACTCGGGGAACACAGGCCGCAACTCAGGTTCTGACGGGAATCGGGATTAACTTTTTACATGACCCTGATGTGCTGGATTTAGGCATTGGTGCCACCTCCTTGGTCTCCTGCGGAGTGATGGAGGATTCACAGCAGCGAGATCGCTTGATCGGTAAAATAGCGGCGAGCGTCATGTCGGCGCATGAGCGATTTTATGAAAGTGGTTGGTCGGTTTTTGCCAAGCGGTGGGATGCGCTTGATTGGTTGGTCGACAAGGAAGTTAATATTCAATCACAGCAATCTATGGAACAAGCCATTGCTCGTGGTGTCAATGACCGGGGAGCGCTGCTAGTAGAGCGTTCTGGTACCACCTATCCTGTTTACGGTGGGAATGTTTCAATAAGGCCAACCGTATGAGAATTCTGGTAGACATAGGCAACTCACGTTGCAAATCCGCGATTGAGGATGAAAACGGCATACAGCCGTTGGAGACCTTCGCGTGGAGAGATGTCTTTTTGCATGAAATGCTTGAGAACATTTGGCTGAAGCCTCTGGCTGGCCGAACACCCACGAGTGTGCACGTCTCTAACGTTGCCGGTAGCGGTTTGCTACCAAACCTTAATGCGTTTTGCTGTGCGAATTTCGGCTTTCAACCGGTTGCCATCGCGTCCCAGGCTGAATTTAACGGTTTGAAGAATGGCTACCCCGACCCATCCAGTTTTGGTGTCGATAGATGGGCAGCGATGATCGGTGCACGCGCTCAATTCGAGGGGGCTTTGTGCGTTATCGATTCCGGCACGGCCACCACAGTCGATTTAGTAAACGCAGAAGGCCAGCATCTCGGTGGAGCTATACTGCCTGGAATTTATACAATGCGTCGTTCACTCGGTAAGTACACCTCAGCGCTATTCGCTGCAGACGGCGTCATCAGTGCTTTTTCGAACAACACGGCAGGCGGTATTGCTGGCGGCACAGGTTTCGCCGCCGTTGGCGCAATGGATAGATTAGTGTTCGAGGCTGAACAGCTCGTCAGTCCTTTGACAACCGTTGTGACGGGTGGGGACTCAGAGACGCTGGAAACAATGATGCATTCCAAGGTCATTCGAGATCCACTGTTAGTTCTTCGGGGGGTCTCGGCTGTGGCCGTTGAACTCAGCTCGGAGGAAATTTCTCGTGCATCGTGCTGCAAAGAAACCCTAAAGAATATCGTTTCATAACCGATAGGAATAAAAACAGGGTAATTGGCTGAAATTGTGCGTTGCCAAATGCGTCTGAAATGCCTAAACTTGGCGCCTGCACAAATCGCAGCATTAAGTTTCGGTTTCGTCGCAAGCGAATGACACCCAAAAGTCTTCGCCAGATGTAAGCAGATCGCCAGATCTGACAGGAAGTAACAGTGCCGGTATAGCTCAGTTGGTAGAGCAACTGATTTGTAATCAGTAGGTCCCGAGTTCGACTCTTGGTGCCGGCACCATTTTCCCCACTCAACACATTAGCCTTTGCCCAAACGGGCTCTAGCCGTGTACCTGCTAATAGCGCCCACTAACTGCTGTTGAGATTCCAAACCACTCTCGGTAATGGCCAGACTCCTAAGTGGAGCCCGACCACCTCTATTAGAAAAAGGAATGAATGGTTTGCAGCTGTTTATTGGTTATTGGCACGCATGCCGTCACGTATCAGCGCTTTGATCAGTGAAATACCCATCAGGATCATCATGAATGAAAAAGGAATTGCACCGATGATCATTGCAGCTTGAATGGCGTTTAGACCACCTGCAAGTAATAGAGCTGCGATGACGGCGGTCAGAATTAATCCCCAAATAATGATGTGCATCTTTCCTGCAGCACCTGCCTCTCCACCAGCATTAATGGTGTTGACAACCAGCACTGCCGAATCTGCAGAGGTCACTAAATAGGTCAGAAGTAAGATCACTATCAGTACGGACATGATCGTTGCTAACCCGCTGGTGAGCATGATGTTAATGACCTCATACAATTGAGCCGTCAGGCTTTTCGCATATATTTTTCCTTCGGCTACGCCACTGAGTTCCAGGTCGATAGCAGTTCCGCCAAGCAAGGAGAACCATAAGAAGCACATTATCGAAGGCGCGACGATGGCACCCAGGACAAATTCTCGTATCGTTCTGTTTTTAGAAATACGCGCGAGAAAGATTCCGACGAAAGGAGCGAATGCTATCCACCATGCCCAATAAAAAATGGACCACCAACCTTGCCATTCACCGGGACTTCCTGCTCCATTGGCTGGAAACACGGTAAAGGTAAGAGCTGGCAGGTTGATGAGATAGCTGAATGTACCTTTGCCCAGGATGGTCAGGGCAAACATTGTCGAACCGAATAGCAGGAAGAAGGCGAGCAGTCCAAAAGACAACACCATGTTGATATTACTGAGCCACTTAATCCCTTTACCGACGCCTGACAATGCCGACAAAGTAGAGCAAACCATGACGACAGCCAAAGCCACTAACAATGAACCGGTACTTGGTTCGCCGTCGATAATGAGCCACTCAGCGCCAGTTATGTTGTAAAGACCGGAAGAGAAGGAAGCCAAGCCAAGTCCGATGGTCTGTGCTATCCCCAGTATGGTCGCAACCACAGCGGTAACATCAACGATGTGCCCGATTGGGCCTTCCAGGCTTCTGCCAAACAGGGGAGTCAATGTCGAGCGAATTGTCAGAGGCAGGCCTCTGGAATAACTGAAAAATGCAAGGGCGATCCCAACGAGTGCATAGCACGCCCATGCGCCAAAACCCCAATGTAGGAAGGAGTAGCGATAAACAGAGTCCACTGCAGAAGCTGTTTTGGGTTCTACTAATCCATCAATTGCCGTCACTGTTCCTGCTGCAACTTGTGCTCGATATTCTGCCCATATATCAGCACCTTCTGCCAGAGTGATATTAGCGGAGCTTAGTGCGGCCCCGATAGCTTCCGCGCTCATACGTATGTCAGGGTTGTCGCCCATGTGCCACATTGGCTCACCCGTTGCGTACCCAAGCATGCCTATACCGATACCCGCGCCGAACATCATTGAGAACCAGGAAAAGTTGGAAAACTCTGGTTTACCATCGGGGTCGCCTAGTTTCGTACTGCCCCATTTTGGTACTACAGAAATCACGACACATACCACGATAAAAAACGCTACGGACCACGTGTAGTAGTAATTGAGATGTGCAAACGACCAATTCTTCATATCGCCGAGAATTTTTCCGGCAGATTCCGGATTGATCACTGCCCAGACGACTATGAGTGCAATGATGACCTTCGAGGCAACGGCCACGGTGTTGTTGAAACCTCTATAAAATCCTGACGATGCAAGACTGATATCTAAAGTTTTTAGCGGTGGACCTACAGACATTGGTGCTTTCCTCAACGTTTTTTAAGAAGATTTATGTGTTTTATCGATATTGCGTTTTAAAAATTCAGGCGATGGAGCAGTAGTGCATAGCACGCCCGAAACGGGTGATTGTGCTGGTGGAGTGTTCGTTATACTACGAAACCGAGCGCATTACTAATGTGCAATAAAGCCAATAGAAATCGAGTGGCACCAGTATTGGCTTACTGCCTAAACAAAGGTTTGGGGTTTATCCCATGAAATGAAGGTGCCAGCCTTGCGCAGTTCGGACTGAGCGCCAGTTAGAATCAGAGCGATCACAGCTAATGGATTCTTCAGTCGATCCAACGATTTTTCAGTGCATTTGCCAATGCATTAATGCGCGCTGTATAGGCATCCAGAATATCTGATTTCTCAATTAAAAGACTTCGACTGGCAAGCCAATCCCGTTGATTGGAGATAACTTCTCCCGGCCAATGCCCTTCGTGACCCTCTTGTCCGCGGTAGCTGAGAACAGACTGGTAAAGCTGATCTACCATGATGTCGGCGGCAGACAGTGATGGGTCGGTGCAAATGGTTTTTTCTACGGGTGTTAACGATTCCGCTGAGCACCATTTTGGGGCGGCTGCTAACGCCGAGTGTGTGATGAATAGGCTGAGTAGTGGGCCTGCGAAAAAAGGAAATCGGTTTTTTCTTGGCATCACGATAACTACCTTTTTTACGCGCAGGATTACATTTTGTCGCAATCGTGGGTTAAATGGAAGTATTGTTGGAGCTATGGTTACCGTGAGTGCTTAATCTTCACTCACGACTTTGAAGTCTGTGACAAAAGACTCCCATTTTATCCCTTCATAAGTTAAACGCATTTTCAACTTGGTATCTGCGACCGCATTGATGTTGGCAAACTCGACCTCAAAAGCTGCGGGATTTAACTGGCGCTCTGGACTGGAGGTAATTTCAATGTTGTCGGAATTCGTGATCTTTCTCATTTCGACATCGCTACGAAATACTTCCGGGTGCTGATCTTTGAATTGACTAAATGACAGGTTTGCTCTGAAAGCACTTTCAGGTGTCGATGAAACGTCGTATCTTTTTTTCGTTGCACGAGTTTCAAGAAAGCTCTGGTATGCCGCTGACAATAGTTCTTTTAATGCAAGGCCGTCGGGAATCGCAGGAGAAAATTCGTACTCATATTCTTCCGTTTCGCTATTCATCGCGCTGGCTGGAATATAGACCGTCTCTACCCAGAGTCGTTTGCCATATCGCACGTGCTTAATACCAATTTTCATGGGTATATCTTTAGAGTTAATGACTTCATAGATGCTATTGGTCGTACCACGGTCACCGCTCAGCACAGTAATATGTTTATCATCTGAATTATTTATCTTGTCTAATTCAAATGATTTCATGCCCAGCAGTGAGTGATCATCAAGAAATGCTTCCAACTCGCTTTCAGTGAATTGACTACGAACGCTTGGGAAAAACAATGTGTGGGCTCTCTTTATGTTGTTTCTTTGAGCATCGGAAAAAAAACCGTTTATCCTAAATTCGTACTCTTCATCTGATAATTCGCTGGCCCCGTACATGGTTTCCGCAAATTCTCTGTCGAAAGAACTCGATGCCGTCGAACAACCGACTGCGAATGCAGTGCAAATTAATATCGATGATATTTTCGATAGTCTGAGTAGGTAGGATGAAAAAATAGACATACTTATTACCTTTTAAGCGTTCGCCTTGTACAGCTGATTTTCGATAAGCATTTTAAGTTAGAAATCCGCAATGGATATGCCTGATTCTTAAAGATACTCGGGGCAACTAAAAACGTCGATAAGGTACCCTAAACTTCTAGGGCCCGATCTACACATAAGATCAGAGTGCGGATCGGGCCTGGCAAGTTTGAATCTGTTGTGCTTAGACTACGGTGTGCTACGAACAAATATAAACAGATCTGAGCCTTGTCTAGAAGAACCTGCACGTACTCGTGCTGCTCCATCAAACGTTAATTGAGCGTCTGTCGGTGAGAGGGCGTCCGCTTCCCCATGAACTATTGCAGGCAAGGTGAACTCACCGTCGTCGATGACGTAGCATTCAATGAACGTGTCGATGTTGGTTGAATCGTTGAATGACATCGCGAGTATCGTGTCATTACTATCAGAGGCCGTCCACTGTATCGACGTACCTTCCTCTACTAACTCATTAAGATCCAACGTTAAGTTTGTAACCGCCGAAGGGGCTTCAACGGTGACGGATGCAGCTGGGAATTCATCACCGGGTACAGACGCAGTCAGAACCGTGGGGGAGGGGTACGGAAGATCATCTGGGCTAACGTAACCGATTCCACTCTGAAGCTCCCGCCGTGATAATTCTCCGTAGGATCCGTTTGAGGACGTTAGTGTTAAAATCTCACCTGCAGAAAGGGAAGTAAAATCATTGAGCAGTTCATCTGTTTGTGTTGGAGCGTCGAACGATAGTTCTTCGACGGTGCATGTATCACCAACAGCGTCCAAAACTTCAGTAAGTGGATTCTCTAATCGATCTTGTTCGTTTAATACGAAAAATGTGGCAAATCCGCTGATTTCATCAAATTCTGCATCATCAATAAGTACGAACCACCCCAGCCGTTCTACATCGCTAAGAGAGCCGACACTGTCGGACAGGCTTGAGATTGGTGTGTCAGTTCCAGGTCCAGTATTGTCTGGCGGAGGTGAGGAGCTGGAGCAAGCGCCGATGGTTAGCGCTAAAGACAACAGGCCAAATGCATATGGCTTATTTCTATACGACATTGATGAGATTACCTATGTGTTTCGCGAGATGTGTTGCCATCAGGTGTTTTTCTCGACGGCCTAGTAACAATGGTAGATACCTCGTCATACGTCAATACACAATTAATATGGGACGGATCTACACATATTCTCAGTAACACTTCAATATGGCTGGAGTTGGTTTAAGCCAAGCCAGTCGCTAAAAAACAATATTTTGTTTTTTAACTAACCGGCGCAGCGCCACCCTCGGCCGTACGTTTGTCGATGAATATCTTAAGCTCATCCATTTTTTCCTGATCAATTTCAGGGCGAAGGTCTTCTGCGAGAATGCGTTTCCATACTTCAGTGGCACGAGTTGATGTATCTTTTGCACCGCGTTCCTTCCAGGTGCCGAAGTTGGCATAATCGTGAACGATCGGCTGGTAGAACTCGGTGCTGTAGCGGGCCATGGTTTGCGAGGTGGCAAAGAAATGGCCACTGGGTGCAACTTCTTTCATGGCGTGATCAAATCCGATTTCGTCGGTTCCTGCTTGGGTTCCTGCACAGAGTTCTGCAATCATATTTAAAACTTCTGCATCGGTGACTAATTTTTCATAGGACACTGACAAGCCGCCTTCCAGCCACCCGGCTGAATGAATGATCACGGTTGCTCCGGCCATCAGGCAGCCCCATAAACCAAACTGGTTTTCATTGGCAGCTTGCACATCATTGGTTGTCGATGCAGAACCTGCAGCACTTCGCCATGGTAAGCCTAGATACCGAGCAAGTTGACCTGCTGCCAACGATGCCTGGAAGTGTGCGGGTGTGCCGAAGGCTGGCGCACCGGATTTCATATCCACATTGGAGGTGAAGGTGCCATAACAAACAGGTGCCCCCGGGTTTACCAGTTGCGTTAGCGCAATGGCTGCCATAGCTTCTGCATGACTCAGTGTGATTGATCCTGCTACGGTGATCGGTGCCATAGCGCCCATCAAGGTAAACGGCGTTACGATGGACAGTTGCCCATAGCGTGCGAAGTCGATTAAGCCTTGCGCCATGCAGTTATCAAGTGTTCTTGGGCTGTTTGTATTAATGATGGTGTAGCTATGAGCATTGCTTTTGAACTCATCATCCGATAGCCCTCTATAACCACTGAGCATTTCAAAACAGTCCATCACCTGCGGGGTACCGCGAGAAAACAAAAACGGGAACTTGTCAGTGAGAGACAACTGGCATTCGGTTGTGAAATAGTGACGCAGATGCGGCGCAATATCTTGAGGCTCCACTAGTGGCGATACCATTTGAAACACATCAAAGTAATGTGTCAGCTGAGTAAATTCACGAAAGTCTCTAGCAGACCCAGGTCGACGACCACGTTCTAAATCCGTAGCATTGGGCGCACCTGCGCCCGGCTGAAATGTCAGGCTGCCCAGCTCCAGAGTGAAGTCGCGATGGCGTGCACCTGCCACACACGGTATGGACCTGGGTGGTGTTTTAAGGGCTGCTTCTATGATGTCCCTGCCGATGTACACCATCTCGGTAGCTTCATCGACTTTTGCGCCTGCTTTTGCAAAAATTTCTCTGGCTTCAGGCAGCAATACTTTCATGCCCAGTTCTTCAAGTAATCGAAGTGCTGAGTCGTGCATGTCTGCAATTTGCTCGGCCGGAAATACCTCCATCGGCGGAAACGGATTTCTTAACTGCCGATAATTAACTTGCCTTGCAGGCGCAGTTGTTGGGGTAGATTTTCGAGTCCGGCGACGTCCTTTGCGGGGCGCCTTTGCATTGTCTGAATCATTCATGCATTAAGCTCTCATCGCATTGCCATCCGGATCATAGGGCGATGCTGCAATGACCTTTGCTTTTTTCTCGACACCAACAATATGAACCGTGACCTCTGTACCAATGGCGCTGCAGTCTTTGTCGAGCATAGCCATCGCCAGCGATTGCTTTACGGTATGACCGTATCCACCAGACGTGATAAACCCAACAAGTTTTCCCTTTTTCCAAATGGGTTCGTAGCCACTGGCATCCGCATCAGCTGAATCCACCTGCAGTGTGACGACAACTTGTGTAGGTCCTTCACCGTCTCGCTCTTGCACCGCAGCCTCGCGACCGACGAAGTTTTCTTTACTCCAGTCGACCCAACGGTCCATACCGGTTTGTCCCGGTGTGTAGGCTTGTGTGAATTCTGCACTCCAGATGCCAAAGCTTTTTTCCAGTCGCAAACTCAACAGGGCATTGAACCCGTATTCTCGAATACCGAATTCTTTACCGGCTTGTAGCAGAGCTTTTCGAAGACCAATGTGTTCTGCTGCTGAGCAGTGTATTTCGTATCCCAGTTCGCCGGCGACAGATAATCGACCAACCTTGGCACGTATTAAACCGATGTCAAATTCGCCACAGCCCATAAACGGCAAGTCAGCAATAGGGCCCGCTGTCAGTTTCTCTATGACTTTTCTACTGTTAGGACCAGCCAGGCTGAATCCGACGGTAGCGTCAGATACATCTTTAACTGTCACACCATCCTGTCGGTGGTCGTGAAACCAGCGAGCGTGCCAGGATCGTAGATAGTACGATCCCATGATCCACCAGGTGCCGTCTCCCCAATTGAAAACAGTAAGATCACCTTTGAGTTTGCCCTCGGGGGAGAGCATCGGTGCTAAACGTGATTTTCCTGGTGCCGGTAGTTTGGAGGCCATAACAGTGTCGAGCCAGGCATGTGCATTTTCGCCGGATACTTCAAAACGCGAGAATCCGGATATGTCCAACAGGCCAACCGCTTCTCTAACAGCCTTACACTCCGCTGCAACAATATCGTGTGCGTTAGAGCGCATCAGACTGGGTTTTTCAACAAAGTCTGTTGAGTCAGCAAAGTAGAGAGGTACTTCCAATCCCCAGCTCGCGCCCCATCGACAGCCGGCTTCGCTCATGTCGGAGTAGGCGGGCGACATCTTAAGTGGTCGACCTGCCGGTAGTTGTTCGTTGGGGTACGTCATGACAAAACGGCGCGTATAAAATTGCCCGGTTGTCTGTTTTATAAATTCTTTGTTTTCTGCAAACTTGCCGTATCGGGCGACGTCCATACCGAAAACATCGGCCTCCGGTTCGCCGTGTATCATCCATTCAGCCAGTGATTTCCCAACGCCACCGCCCTGGAGAAAACCTGCCATGACAGCGCAGGCGCACCAATAACCGGGTTTGCCTTGAACGGGCCCGACAAGTGGATTGCCATCAGGTGAAAAAGTAAATGCACCATTGACCCAGGTCTTCACACCGACATCCTGAAGTACCGGGTAACGTTCGAAGCCCAGAGTCAGTTCCTTTTCTATGCGATTAGTGTCTTCCTGTTGAAGCTCGAAGCCGTATTCCCAGGGCGCCCCATCCATCATCCAATGTTGATGATCGATCTCATAAATACCGAGCAACATGCCGTTCTGATCCTGCCGCATGTAAGTAAAACCTTCTAAGTCAACAACCATAGGCAGTTCCTTGTCCATGGCTTCAACTTCAGGAATGGTGTCGGATATGAGGTAGTGATGATTCAGAGGAGAAACAGGGAGCTCTATTCCGGCCATGCGACCCACTTGTTTGGCCCAGAGGCCTGCCGCATTGACTACATGTTCTGTATGAATAGTGCCTTTTTCGGTAACGACATCCCAGCCATTAGCGGTTTGTATTAACTCGATAACACGATTGTGTTCGATGACCTCCGCGCCGTATTTTTTTGCAGCACCAGCATAGGCGTGGACAGTGCCTGTTGTATCAACATAGCCTTCACGGTCGGCCCACATGCCACCGAGAATACCTTCCTCTGACATAACCGGACACAGCTCAACAGCCTCTTCGGGTGTCACCAAACGCACATCGTCTATGCCAATAGACTGAAAGGTCCGATAGGCCGACTTTAACCATTCCCATCGGTCCGGCGTGCCGGCTAATGTGACGCCGCCCGTCATATGAAGGCCTACCGATTGACCAGACTCTTTTTCTATTTCTGAGAGGAGGTCGATAGTGTATGCCTGAAGGTTGGCAATATTCGGATCAGCATTTAGTGCATGGAAGCCACCGGCTGCGTGCCAGCTGGATCCTGCGGTAAGGACGCTACGTTCTATCAGGCAGACATCTGTCCAACCCAACTTTGCCAGGTGATAGAGAACGGATGTACCGACAACACCACCACCGATGACAACGGCGCGATAGTGAGATTTCATAGGGCTATAAACTCGTGGGCTACAAGGTGCGACAGTAACGCAAGCCGTCAAACACGGCGGCGTGAATATTTCGGGAAGATACAGCGTCACCGATTCTGAATAATTGGAATTGGCCAGCCTCGTTTTTGTGGTTGGTCTGAGGTTCGTTGGCAATCAAATTATCGTAATCGACTTCACCTGCATTAGAGGAATGGGGCAGCAATTCAAAGTACAGATCATCAAGCGGAGTCGTTCCATGATTGACGACAATCTGGTCGTATTCTTTTTCATGTTTTAAGGAGTCCAGATAGTCGCTTCCGATGTTGGCCTTGAGTTTATTGCGCTCGGTCGTTACACCTTCAAGTCGCTTACCCATACTGTATTGCACATCGAACGGCATAAGTTCTTTCATGTATGGTGTTATGTTAACGCCCATGACGTCGGCGGCAACCGTTCTGTCCGGCGTCATCAATTCCAGTGTTGATCCTGCCTTTGCAATGACTTCCGCGGCTTGCATGCCGGCATGGTCCGCACCATCATCAAACAGTAAAACGCTATTGCCCGGTGCCACATCACCTGTGATGATGTCCCAGGTTGATATCAGGTGCTCATTGCCTTGACTCAGTACGTCGGTGTTGGGTAAACCCCCTGTGGCGATAATGACTACATTTGGGTTTTCGTCGAGTACATCGCTCATTTCTGCCAAGCGATTGTACTTAAACAGAACCCCGCGTGATTCGCACTCAGACACTCGCCAATCGACAATGGAAAGCATCTCTTTTCGCCGGGCGTTTTGCGCTAATAAACGAATCTGGCCGCCCGGTAAGTTGGATGCTTCAAACACGATAACTTCGTGACCACGTTCAGAGCTGACTCTTGCAGCTTCTAAACCTGCGGGGCCTGCGCCGACAATAACGACTTTGCGTTTTTTTGTCGCGGGCTCAATCGTGTGCGGGTCGGTGAGTTCACGACCAGTGGATGCGTTGTGAGTACACAATGCAGATTCGCCTAAGTAAATACGATCGAGACAGTAAGTGGCACCGACACAGGGGCGAATGGTATCTTCTTTCCCTGACATGATTTTTTGTACGATGTGCGGGTCAGCCATATGCGCCCGCGTCATGCCAACCATATCCAGTTGCCCACTTTCAACAGCATATCTGGCGGTGGCAGCATCGGGGATACGTGCTGCATGAAATACCGGAATGTCCATCATCGTCTTTATCTTGCCGGCGAAATCCAGATGCGGAGCGCTCTTCATACCGGTGATGGGAATCACCTTCATCATGGCCGGGTCGTGATTGCAGCGACCACGAATCACGTTCATAAAGTCGACTTTGTTGGTTTGCCGAAGATGTTGGGCGATTTTCAAACCTTCTTCCTCGTCAATACCGCCGTGCTTGTATTGTTCGTCGGCTGTTTGTCGAATGCCGACAATAAAATCCTCACCAACACGTTGTCTGATTGCAGTGAATAGCTCATCAGAAAAGCGAAGCCTGTTTTCAAGTGTGCCGCCGTAAGCATCGTCACGTTGATTGGTCACATCAGACCAAAACTGATCAATGATATGGCAGTAAGCCTGAACCTCTATGCCGTCAAGACCAGCCGCCTGCATACGTTCGGCTGCGTCTGCATAGTCATTTATGATGCGTTTGATATCCCAGTGTTCTGCGGCTTTGGGAAAGCCACGGTGGGCAGGTTCTCTAGCACCTGAAGCAGCAACTAATGGCAGCCAATCACCGGTGTTCCAATGAGAGCGTCTGCCAAGGTGCGTTAACTGAATCATGACCGCGCAGCCGTGATCGTGGCATTCGTCCACAAGTTTTTTCATCCACGGCACAATCTCGTCTTTGTACGCAAGCAAGTTACCGAACGCTGGAGGGCTGTCTTTAGAAACAACGGCAGAGCCTGCCGTCATTGTCATAGCGATGCCGCCGCGGGCCCTTTCAACATGGTAGGCACGATATCGGTCTTTTGGCATGCCATCGTCTGCGTAAGCCGGTTCGTGGGACGTTACGATGATCCGGTTCTTTAATGTCAGTTTCTTTATTTGAAACGGTTGCAGTAAGGCATCGGATGACATAGTGAAAGCGTGTGTTTCAGGCGTGTCCGTAACTTATCCGAGAATGCGTGGCTGGGCAAGCCGTGCGCCACCAAATGTCGCATTAAGAGTAGGGCACCTTTAGCCCTAGTTCCGAGCCGCGCTAAATTGCCGCAATAGCGGCTTTTTATGTCGATCCCGGGCGTGATCTAGGGACGTTGGCTGTCTACAATAGGCATCAGTCAGATGGCAAGGGTTTATGACATTGGAAAGCACATTAAAGGTATCCGTACTTCAGCACGACGCTTCGCTGAAAGGTTCTGAGACCCGCTTTGCGTGGCTAGCAGAAAAAGCCGAGATAGAGGTATCTAAAGGGGCGCAGTTGTTAGTGTGTCCCGAGCTTTTTATGACGGGGTATAACGTCGGTGAGGAGCTACACCGATGTGCAGAACCGGCAGACGGCGATTTTTCACGCCGCATTCAATCCCTGGCGAAAATGCTTAACGTTGCCATTCTCTATGGTTATCCAGAGAGCTTTGATGGCCGAGTATTTAATTCCGCGATTTTGATTGATGCTGATGGTGGCATCGTGGTTAATCATCGAAAGTCAGTCTTGCCCGATGGTATCGAAGGCGATTGGTTTGATACGGGTGACGCACTAAGCGTGTTTTCCTTCAACGGCATCGCCATGGCACTACTGATTTGTTATGAATGTGAATTCCCGGAAGCCGTGCGGCAAGTTGTTGCACACGGTGCTGAGGTGGTTCTGGTATGCACGGCCTGTGGATGGGACCAAGTCCCTAATCTTGTCGTGCCGTCACGCGCGTACGAGAACGGCGTCTACATGGTCTACGCCAATATTGCAGGAGTAGAGAACGGCCATCCGTTTACCGGATTGAGTTGCATTGTGGATGCTTATGGTCGGGATATGGCTCGTGCAGGGAAGGATGAGGAGATTATCAGTGCAACGCTTGATATCAATCAGGTTGCAGAAGCGCGTCGTCAGCTTCCGTATGTTCGTGATTATTTGAAAGTGCCGAGTGTCGCTAAGTGATGCGGATGTACTATTGCTGTGCCGTGCCGCTTCATTAAAAAGATGGGGCAAGCAGTCGCACAAATAATGATTCAATTTTGGACGTTTTAATAAAGCGTCAACAAAAACGAAAAAAGCCGTTACTCTGCGTTAAACAGGGCAACGGCTTTTTAGTAAGCAGTCTGCTTTAAGAACCAGCGGTAATTCGGGAATCGCCGCCTAATAGTTCCTCTTGCAGGCTTTCGCTATACGAAACTACGCTACACGACGTAGTTGTGGCTTAGCGTTTTCTTCCTGTTCTGCTGTCCAGTTAGAGACACAGCGGATTCGGCTCATATCGCATCGTGAAGAATACTTGTCAGCGATCTCTGTGATTTCGGCGAACAGTCCTTCAGCTAACTTGGTTGGATTCAAACCGAGTTCCAGAAAGTTGTCATTGATAACGTGAAGCTCGTTTTCTGCCGCTTCGTTTCGCGGATTAGGCAGGTAGTTAACTTCGGTGCCAGTCATTTCTGAAATCATATTGGCCAGATCGTTAACACGATGTGTTTCCGTCATCTGATTCATAATCATGACACGCTCACCTTTTTCAGGAGCGTTCTTCACAGCCAGCTCAATGCACTTGCACGTGTCTTTAATATGGATAAAGGCGCGTGTTTGACCACCTGTGCCGTGAACGGTTAGTGGGTGATTAACAGCTGATTGCATCAGGAAGCGATTAAGTACGGTGCCATAGTCGCCGTCATAGTCGAATCGATTGATCAGACGCTCGTCCAATGCTGTTTCTTCTGTCTGAGTGCCCCAGACAATACCTTGGTGCAGGTCAGTGATGCGAAGCTTGTCATTCTTGTTGTAGAAATGGAAGAACAACGCATCTTGTGTTTTTGTCATGTGATAGATCGAACCCGGGTTTGCCGGATACAGGATTTCAGACTTGGACGTCTTGCCTTCCTGTTCGATAGTCACTTCCAGATAGCCCTCAGGAATCTTCATGCCTGAAGTGCCATAGCCGTATACGCCCATAGTGCCCAGATGCACCAGGTGGATATCACGACCTGAATCGACGATAGCCGCACACACATCATTTGTGGCATTCAGGTTGTTGTTAACGGTGTAGCGCTTATGACGCGCCGACTTCATGGAGTAGGGTGCGGCACGCTGTTCTGCAAAGTGCACGATTGCATCCGGTTTGAAATCATTGATCAGAGCAAGCAGGCGATCGTATTCTTCACCGACGGTGATGTCGTGAAAACCAATCGTATTGCCGCTAACTTCTTTCCATGCTGCCAGACGTTTGTCGATAGCTTGAATGGGTGTTAATGAGTTTGTAGCCAGTTCAACGTCGATCTTACGGCGAGAAAGATTATCGACAATCTCGACTTCATGGCCTTGCTTGGAAAGATATAGGCTGGTTGGCCATCCGCAAAAGCCGTCGCCACCGAGTACTAGTATTTTGCTCATTGTTAAATCCTTATTCGTTTGGGTATCGTTCGACGAGCTTTGAACGTTAAAAATTGGGTTCTTGGGGGTAACGTTGCAATCTGTGTGCCGCTAACGTTAACCTGACTGAATTGTTGCCAAAAGTTAAATGAATGGTCTGAGTTCAGACTGTGATTTTTCGCTGTTTCACGAGGGTTGGCGTCTTAGCGTGTAACCCTGTTAGGCGCATCTTGCATAGTCTGTAAATGCGGTTGTGGGCATCAAAGATTGATTACCACTGGCTTCTCCAGACTGTGAGCCAACACGTCGGCGTTTGAAATGAATGGTGTCTGCCACAGTTTTATGGATGTAACCTGCAACGATGGTTTCGCAGTTCCAATGCCAGTCTTCAAACGCAAAACCGTCTTTGATTCTTCGATCGCAATAGGGAATGTCCACATGTGTCTGGCGACGCGCCATACACATGGCGTCCCAGTAGTTAGCGTGTCTTAGAAAGTCCGGTTGATACAATTCGCTTTCCTGATCTACGTTAACCAGCACGCTGGCAGTGCCACCGAAAAACCAATTGAACTCAGGATGCATGATTAAGTTTTCACGCGAATCCTCTTTCATGGCTTTCCATGATTCAAGTAGCCAGTTGTCGCTCCACATATCATCGCCATCCAGAAATGCGATGGTCTCACCGTGTGTGTGTTCGGCGATGAAGTTACGTACTTTGCCTTGATCTCCAAAATCAGTTTCTACGACTCTGACAGAGGAATCACTCAAGCTTTGAAAGATTCTGGCGGTTTTGTTGTCCGGTCTATCCAATACAACAACTTTTTCTACCGATACATCGGCATCGGTAGCGAACTTCGCAACCGACTGCATATTGTTATAAGACACGGCGGACAATGCACCTTCGCCATGCGCCATCATGACTGCTGTCACGTTAGGAGTTTGTGTCGTATTCACTTTATTTCTCCAGGCCAAATGCCGCTATGGCATCGTTTTTAAACTTTTCTTCGTTGCATCGAGACAGCGTATAAGTGCGCAACCGGGCAGATCGCTCCAGTGCCTTCGGATAATCTTTTAAAATGCTTCCGATGGCATGGCAGTAACTCATGACATTGTCGGCATTCTTGATAGGCCAGCCTGTCTTCTCAGTGATCAGATCTGTGACACCGCCAACTGCACTGGCTACGATAGGTACACCTCGTGAGCCAACCTCAATCAGTACAGTCGGTAGGCCATCCCAACCTGCGGTGTACAAAAACACATCACAAGAAGCGATAGGCACGTCATCAATGCTGGTGTAAACACCCATCAGTTTGATATTGGATGGAAGGTTATCGAGATCCAGACTTTCGTCATCCAGAACCGCTTTACCCCAAACCCAGAATTCAGTGTTGGGCATTGCCTCTGCAATACCCAGCAACAAATCGAAACGCTTCTGACGGTCAAAACGACCAGACCAGAACACTCGCTTGACACCACGATTGTTTGTTCTGCTTTTTAGTATCTCGTTGTAGTTAACCTCAACATCGTCAGCTGGCGTGTGTAGTGTTGTTATCCGATTACGTTGCGCATCGTTTAAGCAGTATCGGCCGCGAAGTTCATCTCTAAGGTCTTCGCTATCAGTGACCACTGCTTTGCAATAATCAAACGTGGGCAGGAACCACTGGATAGGGTAGCCACCCTTATTATTTCGGATGTCTTTATCCCAACAGAAGAGGTATACGAATATATCCATCCATTCTGATAGTTGTCTGCCGTAAACTGATGTGAGATGCCAACCCAGATTACTGTTCAGGTTAATTACCCGTTTGGCTTTAACACCTCGCAACAGATCCAGTAGTGCTCTAATTTTTCTGTTCTGCGGCGCCTTTTTAATAATGGAGCTGATGCTGACAATTTCAGCATTTTCGCCAAACCAGTCGGGTCGTTCGTTTTCTTCAGAATCTGTCGTTACCACTAACAGTCGGCCGCTGCTTTCCAATGAATTAAGCACTTGTGTGAGTTTGCCGGCTATGCGGGCAGACCCTGCCATTCTTATATGTGGAACCAGAACAATCGTGTCGAATTCGGTGCTTGGAAGTGCAGCCACGATTTCTCGGGCTTCCAGCATCAGTTCAACTTCAGGGTGAAACACAGGAGCCATGCGGACTTTACGTTCTCCGTACGGGCGAATAATTTGTGGCTCGAGCGCTTCGGCACGGCTGATCATATCCGCCAATACACCTGTTTTTAACGTGGCAACTCTGCGAAGCATCTGCATGCCCGTTTCTTCAACAGCGCTACTCTTTAAAGGCTCGCTGCAAGAGGCGTAACTGCAGTCAATGCCTGCGGCCGGTGCATAACCTTTAAATTGACCGTGGAGAATATAGTGAAGCAGTGGAAATTCATCGCCTTCGGGTTCATTGGTATAAATATAATGATTGCCGTTAAACAAGGCAGATGTGAAACGTCTCGGGTCCGTTAGTCCGTGACGTAGGTAGTGCTCAAATGGATAGAACTTCCATCCTGAAAGAATATCCGGGTGATAAAGGCAGTAAAGCTCTGTATCAAATAAGGGGGAAGGAATTATGTTGAGTTCTCGACCCGTAAAGAACCAATGCAGGTAAGGATTTACCTCAGGCTCTATCGTGAGATCTTCAATGGTGTTGTGAGCGTCTGGTTTGGAGACAAATGCAACGGCTGCAGCAGAACTGCCTTCTTCGCCTGACGTACCATTTGCCTCTGATATTTCATCATCACCAATGGAGTCGTTACTGTCCGTACCGAGGGAATTTTCTAAGTCTATGTGCTGTCTTCGCACGCTTCCTACTGACGCTCGGGTGCCGTGGATCGGATAGTTGGGCTGTAGAAAATCTGGATGCTCTAGTTGTTGTTCGACGTTTAATCGATAACAGGCCTCATGCCAGAGCACGCTGGGTCTATGTCCTTCTTGCCAGCCACAGCAAAGAAAGTGTGCCATGAGTAAAGAGGGCAATACATCTTCCGTACTGTTCCGTTGTGCCTGGTAAAGCGAAGGCATAAATAATTCCAGTAGCTCGGCTTCGTGAATGCCACTTAGGAATGTCGTGCGAAAACGATCCGGTACAGATTCAATGAGACTCAGTAAATCCACGCGTGCATCAGCGTTTACCGTCAGCGAGCGGTTGACCAGATCAAGGCAGTAGGCGTTGGGTATGCGACCTTCATTCTTGCCATTATTAGCGTAGTGAAGGAAGGCATTGGTGCCAGTGCTTGCAATATCGGGATAGTGGGACAGGTAGAATTCAGTGTCGAACCAAGCCGCGCCGGGCATGGACTCTGCGCCATGCTCCAACCATCGCAGTAAAACAATGTCGCTTTTGTCCAGCGCTTTGCCAGACTGTGGTGTCAGGGTGCGAGCCAAATATTTGTTATCGACTGCCGGGTTGATTGCAAAGTTGTTTTGCAGTCCTGTTGTCAGGAAATGATCCCAGGCGTCTTCTAACGACAAACTTCCCAGAGAGTTTTTTCTGCA
>CAZCKD010000010.1:0-35362 GCA_964498925.1 uncultured Granulosicoccaceae bacterium | reverse complement strand
TGCTCATGGTCGGCATCATGTTTAAAACGGGTTATAAGTTAAAGCAGTAGTTGCCTCTGCGATGTTGAATTAGCACTAACAGCACTCCGTATTTTGGGCTCGCAACAGAAAGAATTATTTGAGTTATCCCGTCTATCGAAAATGGCCTCTTTGAGCCGCGCTCGCTGGTCCAGTGCCGACTTTAACCAGGTCCAATCTTTGGGTTCGACAACAAACGGGGCCAGATCAAGATTCCATGGCCTTGAGGACTCATCGGCATCTGACAGCGTGCTGTAGGCGATGCCGTTGGCCCGCAATAATCGCGCGATATTGGCCTGCTGCTGTTGAATTTGCTCGTCGGACCGGAGCGCAAGATCGGCGTTAACCTCTTTCCAATTTGGGAGTTCCGTACCATCGAGCGCCCGAGTTTCATCGTACTGAGTCACATTGGAGGTCTTTTCGTGATGCAACGACATAACTATAGATACTCTTGACGGTCCCATCCGCTCGCAGAGCGGGTCTCTCACAGGCATAATAGAGGGTATAGATTATCCCTGCTTTACAGATTATTTAGGAATTGTAAGAACATGAGTCTTTCAGAATTTTTCAGTGCCGATTTAGCTGCGCAAGATCCAGCCATCCAGAACGCGATTGATAGTGAGCTGGGCAGACAACGCCACGAAATTGAACTTATCGCTTCCGAGAACATAGTTTCAGCAGCGGTTATGCAAGCCCAAGGCTCTGTCATGACCAACAAGTATGCAGAAGGCTATCCGGGTAAGCGCTATTACGGTGGCTGCGAACATGTCGATACGGCTGAAGCATTAGCCATTCAACGAGCCTGCGAGCTCTATGATTGTTCCTACGCGAACGTACAGCCCCATTCCGGTGCACAGGCTAACCAGGCGGTTTTTCTCGCACTGATAAAACCGGGTGAAACCTTCATGGGGATGGACCTTGCTGCTGGCGGCCACCTTACTCATGGTTCTCCCGTCAACCAATCGGGAAAATGGTTCAATGCCGAGACTTACGGCGTTAAAGAAGATACCCATCAAATCGACTACGATGCACTGGAAGCGCGAGCAAAAGAGGTCAAGCCTGCATTAATCATCGCTGGCGGATCGGCGTACCCGCGTTTCATCGACTTTGCACGCTTCAGAGAAATAGCGGATGCCGTTGGAGCCTATCTGATGGTAGATATGGCCCATTTCTCGGGTCTGGTGGCTGCTGGGGAACACCCCAATCCATTGGATCATGCACACGTTGTGACCACCACAACACACAAAACCTTACGCGGGCCGCGTGGTGGAATGATCCTGACTCGCGATGATGATTTAGGTAAGAAATTTAATTCTGCTGTATTTCCAGGATTGCAAGGCGGACCGTTAATGCACGTTATTGCTGCTAAGGCCGTTGCTTTTGGTGAAGCTCAACAACCCAGCTTCAAACAGTATCAAAAGGCCGTTATCGAAAATGCAAAAGTTCTTTCCGCCACACTCGCTGACGGTGGTCTGGATATGGTGTCGGGCGGAACTGACACACATGTCATGTTGGTGGATCTTCGTCCCAAAGGGGTGACTGGAAAGCAGGCAGAAGCCGCCTTGGGTCGTGCAGGAATTACCTGCAACAAAAACAGTATTCCATTTGATCCTGCATCTCCGTTTGTCACATCGGGTATCCGTCTTGGAACACCTGCGGCGACCACGCGAGGATTTGGAACCGCAGAATTTGAATTGGTGGGTAAGCTGATTCTGAAGGTACTCGATGGATTGTCTACTAATGGCGAAGACAACAACGCGGATGTTGAAAAAGCCGTTGAGCAAGAAGTCATTGAACTGACTAATCGTTTTCCAATTTATAGCTAAACATGTAGCTGCAGTATCGCGGCTTATAAGCTGCTCACCCGAGCAAGGTCATAATCGATGTGAGATTATTCTTCCTCGGGTGAGACGCTGATCTACGGGCGTTGCTCAAATGCCAGTTTTAACCCCAGTGCGATAAGTGTTAGCCCACTCAGTTGATGGAT
This sequence comes from uncultured Granulosicoccaceae bacterium, assembly GCA_964498925.1. Lineage (GTDB taxonomy): Bacteria > Pseudomonadota > Gammaproteobacteria > Granulosicoccales > Granulosicoccaceae > Granulosicoccus. The sequence continues at coordinate 33,357 of CAZCKD010000010.1, read as the reverse complement.
GCGAGTGAGATAGCGGGGTTGTTTTCTAAACCAGGCTGATAGTTGCCCTGAGAAATAAGCGACAGCTCCTTTGATGACAAAGGTTAAGAGCGCAAAGCCCAAACCTAAAACCAGTATCGAGAGCGTAGGGCTAGAGGCCGTGGTGTTAACGAATTGCGGTAGAAACGCCAGGAAAAATATGGCGATCTTAGGGTTAGCGACGTTTGAAAATGCACCGTCCATGACTAATTTGGAATAGCCGCGTTTGGCGTCCGTACTAACTTGTATTTCTTGCGCTTTCGTTCTGAACAGCATGACGCCGAGATATAACAAATAGATAGCGCCAACCCATTTCATTGAGTTAAATAGAAGTTCTGATGCGGTAACAACAGCACCAACGCCAATACCTGCTAGAAGGGTGTGTACTAGTAGGCCACCGCTTACCCCGGCTGCTGTATACATGCCTGCTACAGGGCCTTGCGTTATCGAGCGCGACATGACGAGTATCAGATCCTGACCCGGCATGCAGATCACGGCGGTCGACGCGATAAAAAACAGAATCCAATCGACTTCAATCATAAAGGAAGCCAGTGGTAGCCATTTGTGTTTGTGACAACACTGCCGGATCGTTATCTGTCGAAGATGTCTTTAGACTTTCGGTCCGCTTAGTAAACCACCGTCTAGCACTAACGTATGCCCAGTAATATAACTGGCACCTGCAAGCAGATAGACAATCGCTTCAGCAAAATCTGCTGGCACACCACGGCGCTGTAGGGGGAGTTTTTGCAATGTCGCCTCCGGGATGTCGAAGCGGCACTCCCAGGGTGAATCAACAATGCCCGGCGCAATGGCGTTGACTCTAACGTCAGGTCCTAAAGCGCGCGCGTACTCTTTGGTTAGTGCGATTAAACCTGCCTTCGTTGCAGCGTAGGGCGCACTGGAACCATTTCCGGCAATACCTGCGGTAGATGCTGTGTTGACAATGGAACCTCGGCTCTGGCGCAAAGCGTCAACAGCTGCAGCCGTACATCGAGCAGGCCCTTGAAGGTTAACCGATAAAAGTTTGTTCCAAAATGCTTCGCCTTGAGATTCGAAATCATCCGGGGCGATTGGGGCAGGTGTTCCGGGTGTGCCTGCATTATTGACTAGAAAATCCAAGCCATTCAGCTGTTGGATAATAGTCCTAAAACTAGAGCTAACGTCTTGTGCGTCTGCCACATTACAAGGAGCTGCAAAAGCATCGTAGCCTTTGCTCTTCAAGTTATCGACAGACTCTGTAAGGGCTGGGTTGCCAGGCAAATCCATTAACGCAACCGTGGCTCCACTCTTACAAAGGAGCTCCACCGTAGCCAGACCGATGCCGGAAGCACCTCCGGTGACTATTGCGCGTTTACCGGTGAGGTCGAAAGAAATCATACTGCTACTCGATAGTAGCCACCGGCGACCCATAGAGTGGGTCGCCGGTGGCTGGTCTTTACTTACTTATGTCAGAGGGCAAAGCCGCGTGTTATGAAAACCACCAGCGTTCGCCGATCTTGTTGCCGTCGTTGACCCAGTTGGCTGCAACATCATCACCATGTGCGACTTTCTTAGAATGCGCATGAATGTAGTTAGCCCACATCGCAACGATTGCACCGCCATCATCATGCAGAAGCTGCTGAGCTTCCCAGTACTGGCTCTTACGCTTGTCTTGGTCTGTTTCAGAGCGTGCTGAGACAACAACATCGTTGAATCGCTTGGCGTCGTCTGTTTCTTTCCATGCCGTATCGTTCCATTCTGTATCGCTGGTGTAAGCCGCTGAATACATCCAGTCTTGAGTGGGTCGTCCACCCCAGTAGCATGCACACCAGCCTTTCTTGTTCCAGACGTTGGACCAGTAACCGTCTTTCGGCTCTCTGACAACTTCAATGTCGATACCGGCTTCTTTGGCAGAAGCTGCGATCAACTGAGCCGCATCGACTGCACCTGCGAATGCTGCATCTGATGCAGATAGCTGGATCGGGCCGCTGTGACCAGAAGCTTTGTAGTGCTCAGCTGCTTTTTCCGGATTGAACTCACGCTGGGCGATATCCGTGTTCAGGAATGGCATAGCTGAAGACACAGGGATATCGTTACCTGCAACACCATGACCCAACAGGATTTTATCAACGAGTTCTTGACGCTTAATTGCGTACTTGAGTGCCAAGCGTAAATCACGATTTGCAAACGGCTCGACATCGAGGCGCATAGGGAATGTGAAGTGCTGAGTACCCGTAGTTTCTAAAATTTCTAACGTTGGAACGCGCGCGAGCAACGACACAGTTTTTGGATCGACGTTATCAACAACATCGACGTCACCATTCATGATGGCGTTCTGACGCGCAGTTACATCAAGAATTGAAAGAAGTTCCACTTCGTCGAAATGAGCGCTGTTGGATTTGAAGTAGTTAGGGTTGCGCTTGGATAACGCTCGAACACCTGGCTCAAACGTATCAAGGATATAACCACCCGTACCGACACCTGACAGAGCGTCAATTTTGCCGCCTTCGGACGCTTGAACGACCAGATGGTAGTCACTGACGATATACGGGAAATCCGCGTTGGCAGCTTCCAACTCGAAAATCACCATGTCGTCGCCGTCTTTACGAATATCTTTTACAGCGCTGAGTAAGCCCTTTGCGGCCGACTTGGAATCCTCGCCACGATGGTAGTTATACGTTGCGAGGACATCATCAGCCGTTAACGTTTTACCATTATGAAATTCTACGCCGCTGCGTAGCTTGAACATCCAGGTTTTAGCATCTGCTGATGGTTCAAAGCTTTCTGCAAGCTCAGGAATAAGAGAACCGTCGCTGGCAACTTCTGTCAGATGGTTTCCGTAGGTATAGAGAAGTGCCTGGGTAAAACCATTTTCTGAAGTGCCCGGATCGAGCGTATCTGTGGTTGAGCCGTAGCCGAGTCCTTGACGCAAACGGCCACCGGACTTCGGTGTCGCTGCAACTGCGGATGTCGCCATGCTCATTGCCATAGGCAGAGATGCACCGGCTGCCAGCGCAGTCATGATGAATTGGCGGCGGCTGATTCTGCCGGCTGTCAGCTGATTCGCATGATTAATAATAATATTTTTCTTCATAAATCCGTCACTCCAGTGGGTAGTTGGCTAATCACCTTATCGGCGATATCGTTATTATTCAAATCGTTGGTGAGGTAAATCTGATCATCTAAGGGTGGATAAAAGGTACGGTTAACTGCCATACTGTTGTGGTCATTTCACCAGATTGGCATCGTTCCTACAAGGACGAGGAGAAAAAGAACCGTTTTGCATCCTGTTCTGTCAACCGTATTAAAGCGTCTCGCATTGGGATTTGCCACGCTTTTCGTGGTCTCTGCGATTATTTTCAGCTCTATATCGCTGTTACCGGGCGATTTTGGTGAGGCCGTGCTGGGTCAGGCAGCCACTGAAGAGACTGTGGCGGCGTTTCGACGAGAACTTGGCTTAGATAAACCTGCACCCGTCCGGTATTTCGAATGGGTGCGCTCAGCACTCAAGGGCGACTTCGGCACGTCATTTTCAGGGCGCGCCGCCTCGGGGGTCGATCGTTCCCGATCGGTGGCAGAACTCATTGGGCCGAGGTTGAAAAATACGCTGTTTCTTGCCGGTGTGACCGCAATCATTGCGGTGCCGTTAGCGTTATTCCTCGGTCTGACAGCTGCACTTTATCGCAACTCTTTTTATGATCGCACGGTAAATGCAGCAACGCTTACGACGATATCCATGCCCGAATTTTTCGTCGCGTACATCTTGATTCTTTTGTTGGCCTCACTTTGGCCCGTTTTCCCATCATTGGCCAATGTCGATGCGTCAACTGAGTTTTCAGAACGGCTTCGTCGCATCGCACTGCCGGCCCTGACATTAACGCTGGTTATTGTGGCGCACATGATGCGAATGACGCGCGCTGCCATTATCAACTTATTAGCGAGCCCATACATCGAGATGGCTCGTTTGAAAGGCGCCTCCCGTGCCGAAGTCGTGCTGAAGCATGCATTGCCTAACGCTTGGGCACCTATTGCAACGGTTGTGGCATTTAATCTTGCCTACTTGGTTGTGGGTGTCGTCGTCGTAGAGGTCGTGTTCGTCTACCCGGGTATCGGTCAATTGATGGTCGATTCAGTAACGGCCCGAGATACGCCGGTTGTACAGGCCTGTGCATTGATTTTTGCAGGCACCTATATCTTGCTTAACCTCATCGCCGACATTATCGGCATCGTTACTAATCCTCGGCTTTTGCATCCACGATGAATGAGTCTTCCAATTCATATTCGGCTAGTTCTGAAGTTGCCAGCGTAAGAAAAAGACGCGGTCGTTTGGAGCGTGTTTGGTTAGCTTTAAGAAAAGCGCCGCTGTCTGCTTGGTTTGGGCTCATCGTCGTTTCCGCTTATATAGTGGTCGCTCTGTTCGCGCCATGGATAGCACCTTATGGTGAGGCAGAAATATTTCCAGCACCGTTTGGTCCCTGGGATGAGACACATCGTTTTGGTACCGATCAGATAGGGCGGGATATTTTTACCCGATTGATTTATGGGGCCAGAAATACCATGGGTATTGCCTTAGCCACCACACTGCTATCTTTTCTGATTGGTGGCGGTTTGGGGTTGGTCGCGGCCATCAGTCGAGGCTGGCTTGATCAAATTCTCAGCCGGGCAGTCGATGTATTAATGGCTATACCGTCGTTAATCTTTGCATTGATGTTGTTGTCTATTTTTGGATCCACTATTACCAGCCTTATCGTTATTATCGCGGTTCTGGATTCCACTCGCGTGTTTCGTCTCACACGTGCCGTAGCGGTCAATGTAGTGGTGATGGACTACGTTGAAGCAGCGCGTTTACGTGGAGAGAAGATAGGATGGATTATGCGTCGAGAAATTCTGCCTAACATCATGCCCCCGTTAATTGCAGAGTTCGGTTTACGATTTTCCTTTGTGTTTCTAACGATCGCCGCTTTATCCTTCCTAGGGGTCGGCATTCAACCGCCCACTGCAGATTGGGGCTCTATGGTTCGTGAAAACGCCTCTCTCATTCAATTTGCGCAGTACGATATCAAGGCTGGATTAACTCCGCTTCTTCCTGCTGCTGCCATCGCATTGTTAACGGTGGCGGTCAACTTTATCGTGGACTGGTTTTTACACACATCGAGCGGGATCAAAGATGAGCACTGATCAATCTGATGTGCTTCTCGATATGCAAAATGTGCATATCGAAGGCTTTACTGATGAGCGCTGGCACCCAATAATTAAAGGCGTCAATCTCACGCTTCGGCGTGGTGAGGTTCTGGGGCTTATTGGTGAATCAGGCGCAGGTAAGTCCACTCTGGGTCTTGCGGCTATGGGTTTTGCCAGGCCGGGTTGCCGAATCTCTGAAGGAACCATCAAGTTTGACGGTGTTGATCTCAATACTCTCTCAGAGGCGGAAAAACGAAAACTATGGGGTACGCGCATCGCGTATGTCGCACAGTCTGCGGCCGCTGCTTTCAATCCTGCCCATCGACTGATCGATCAGACGATTGAAGCGACTGTACGTTCAGAAACAAAAAACGAAGACGAGTCGCGGCGAGATGCGGTAGAGCTCTATGGTTCGTTGCAGTTACCAGAAGCCGGATCGATTGGTGAGCGTTACCCGCATCAAGTTTCCGGTGGACAGTTGCAGAGAGTGATGACTGCCATGGCAATGTCGCCTCGGCCTGATCTCATCATCTTTGATGAGCCGACGACTGCGCTGGATGTCACAACTCAGGTTGAGGTGTTAGCAGCGATGCGCGACATTGTTGAGCAATACGGCGCAGCGGCCATATACATTACACATGACTTAGCGGTAGTCGCTCAGATGGCAGACGCCATCAAAGTACTCCGCTTCGGCGAAGAGGTCGAGGAAGCTGAAACGCGCCAGATGCTTGAATCTCCTAAAGAGGATTACACTCGATCATTGTGGTCGGTGCGTGCGTTGGAGAAGCCTGAAGAGAAAGGGGACGATATCGTTCTCTCAATGAAAGGCATTGATGCGGCCTACGGTTCGGCCAAAGTGCTTCACGATGTATCAATCGAGCTTCCGCGTGGCAAAACCGTTGCTGTGGTGGGCGAGTCGGGGTCGGGTAAGTCGACAGCGGCCCGCGTCATAACCGGATTACTACCGCCATCATCGGGTACCGTTGAATTCAATGGCAGCCCAATGCCTGCCAAATTAAGTGCTCGGTCTACCGATCATTTGCGTCGTATTCAAATGATTTACCAAATGGCAGACACTGCGATGAATCCTCGTCAAACTGTCGAAGACATTATTGGCCGGCCCTTGGAATTCTATTTGGGTATGACCGGCGCTGCACGCGAGAAAAGGATCATTGAGCTACTCGAGATGATCGAGCTTGATGAATCGTTTATGGATCGATTGCCTTCAGAACTATCCGGCGGACAGAAGCAACGCGTTTGTATTGCGCGAGCACTGGCGGCAGAACCGGATGTCATCATTTGTGATGAAGTCACCTCCGCACTGGATCAAATTGTCCAGGAAGGTATATTGCAACTATTGCTGAAATTGCAGGCGGACTATGGCATCAGCTATTTATTTATCACTCATGATATTGCGACCGTCAAAGCCATCTCTGATGAGATCGTCGTTATGTTTCAAGGCAAAGTGGTAGAGCAGGGGCTAAAGAGTGAAATATTAACGCCGCCTCACCCGGAATATACTGAATTGCTGCTGTCTTCGGTGCCGGAAATGGACACCGAATGGCTTACCAATTTATTGGCTTCACGCAATTAAAGGCTAATGACGTACTGAGTGTTGTAGGCTTATTTAGGCTTATAAGAAATAGCGGCCAGATTCATTCCCACTTTCATTCCCCGATATAGGAACGGTTCAATAACGACACCTTTAGTGAGTTCCTTAGCCGTGGTTTTCAATTTAGAAATTACTGATTCCTTTTGTGGCTCACCAGCGTCATCGACCAAACCATAAGCGGCGGCGATATCACTTTCAATTGGGCGTCCCAGTAAGTTCTCCCATTTCAGTCCACCTTCACTGTAGAGCTTTGCGTTTTTAAGCCCGGCATCGGTGACTAATTTGGACAATGTAGAAGGCGTGAAATAGTTGATATGCTGTGGTGGTTCATTCAGCATGAAATCATCTTTGTTAAAGCGAATAGGTAGTGTGTTGTAGTTTGGCACATCAATAAACATGATTCCGCCTGGCTTAAGTAGTTTAAGCAAGGTTTCCAATGTTTCAGTCGGATCCAGTAAGTGTTCAAACACTTGAGCTGCATAGACAACATCAAAATGATTTTCGGGGAAGAGCTCTTCGACCAACGGGCCGGTTAACAAATTGGATAGACCACGCTTTTCTGCGGCCTTTGATGCCCATAAGCCGATGTCATGTCCATAGGCATCCCACCCCCGTTGTTGCGCTTTCTCGAAGAAGTATCCAGCGGCGCAAGCGAAATCAAGAAGACGACCTTTGTTCGGTGCCAGTGCTTCGAGTTTGTCCAGCTTCTCATCATATTCACCGAGTACTGATGGCGAAGCGATGTTCGAGTACAACTCAATCATGCCCTCTTCATCGCGTACGGTGTAGATCTCATCAAGGTGTTCCGGAGTACACCGTGGGTTCATAAAAACCATACTGCAGTTGCGGCACTTCTCGAGATCGTATCCCGCAACATTTCTTTCAGCAGCGGTGTCGCTTGAGCCGCATAGTGGGCAGGGCTTCTTGACAAGACCTGTTAGTAAGTTGTTTTCTTCTGTCGTTGCCGTCGCGTTGGACATGGATGTGCTGGTCCGATGAATTCATGAGTTGCAAGAATTCTAAGGCATGCTGCAAATGACATTGTAAACATTCATGTGTGTTGACGACTGGTTGGCGCTTGTATATCCGTCTGGAACACACTCACTAATCAAAAGTACAAGCTTTGTGATGAAGGCAACATTTGCCGCAGTATTGTTGATGGCTGTCTGAATGAAAAGAGCATTACGGCTTATACGAATTCGCGCCTGACTTTTTCATCGTATTGTTTGTTAAAAACGCTATCTTCACCTTCCCAAGCTTGCAGTGATCCGGTGAGATAAAACCATTCCAAGTCGGCCGTCATACTAAGCTGAGCGATGGTTCGAATGTTCCAGTCATCTCGCTTTAGCGTTTGTTCCCATTCAATATCGACCTGCGCGCTCAATGGTGAGTCGGGGTGGATTGAAAATATTTCGCTAACCGTGCTGCCTGTGATGAGGCCATGATCTAGATCTTTGTTTTCACCGAAGTCGTTGAACACGGTTGTCTTGTATTGTCCGGACTTTTCATCAAGGTAGCGTTGCCTTGATGATGATGATTCACGTACGACTTCGTGATGCCATGCCGACGCCGTTTCAGGTGGTTTAAATGAGCATTCATCTGTATGCCCCTGTGATGTTCTTTCGGGTATAGCGAGAGAAAGATTGGATAGGGACACGGTTGTGGTTTCAGGAGACGGCCAAATAAAAGGCCAGTAGCTTGTTGAAAGGGACACGCGCAGTTTGTGACCTTTTGGTAGGCGATACGCTATCTGGTCTAAGATAACATCAGCAATGACAACACGCGCTTTATCCAGCCGTTCCGGATGCTCCCGCGACCCCGCGTGGGTCAGATTGAGCATGCCAAAGGTAATAAGCGATGAACGTCCATCGGGCATGATGTCGCACAGGCGCACAACCAGTTGTGCCAATGGTTTATCAACTGTGCATCTAATGGATAACGAGGGGGCCCCAACGATATCAATGGCACCGGTACAGGGAGCTGTATCGAAGCATGTGCTCAGCTCGTCATCAATGTTTTGTTGGTCGGGGAGTTCGGGACCAAACGTAAACGGAAAATATTCTCCGGTTTGCGATCCGCAATGTGGTGGCGAGCTGATGTTCAACTGCCAACCTGATTCTGAATCTATGGAAGGATTGTCAACTTGTCTAAGTGCACTTGTATTGTCCGTGTTAATTTCAAAGTACCTGTCGCTTATAGCATCAGAAGGCCAGCTATGTTCAGCTATCCAGCGCCCGGGACGCTCGTCATACCACGGTGCCGGTGCTAATCCATCCATTATGTAGGCGCGATAGGCGGGTAACTGATCGGCACCGTTGTCTTTATTTTTTAACCATTTGTCCCACCACGTTAAACACTCTTGTAAAAAACCAATTCTAGGAGCGGGGCCGGCGTAGTTTGGGTACTTATGTATCCATGGGCCGACAATACCTTTAACCGGTGAGTCAAGATTCTGTACTAAGTGTGAGATCGTATTTTTGTATCCGTCATGCCAGCCCCCCATAGACAGTACTGCTGCTTCTATTTGTCCATAATCTTCACAGACCGAACCGTGTTTCCAATACTCATCGCGACGTTGATGCTGCAACCAAGTGGTGGCTAAGAAGGGCATGTTGTCCAGTCTTTGCATCCACAGGTCCCGCCATTGCTCACCAACGAGTAGCGGGTCTGGTGGTCTTGAAGAATAGGACAGCATGTTTGCCGCCCAACCGGCGTTTTCTCCTAACAGGCAGCCACCCTTATAGTGAATGTCGTCTGCGAATCTATCGACCGTTGAGCAGACGGTGACAATAGCTTTCAATGCGCTGGGTTTTAAACTGGCTACCTGTAATGCATTGAATCCGCCCCAGGAAATACCCATCATGCCGGCAGTGCCTGAACACCAGGTTTGTTCCGTTGCCCATTGAATTACATCGCAGGCATCTTGTAATTCCTGCGTTGTGTATTCGTCTTCCATAACACCTTGAGAATCGCCGTTGCCACGCATGTCTACGCGAACGCAAGCGTATCCATGACCAGCGAACCATGGATGGTTCATGCAATCCCTGACGATAGTGCCATCACGTTTTCTGTAAGGCAGATGTTCCAGTATGACGGGTATGGGGTTTTGATCGGCGTCTTCGGGTAACCAGATACGTGCTGATAGCTCGCAGCCGTCGGGCATGACGATAGTCTGGTGTTCGATAACTTTAACGGTATGCGGAAAATCCGTACGAACAACGATATCGTCTGCCATTTTTAATTCATCATGTTAGTGGGTGGACACAGTCTCTGCGCGAGGGCCGATAGTAGTGATTCCTGCGGCTTTAAGTTCCTGTGACCGATCAATACTCACGGTCAGTAAAATAACCGGTACTAAACCGACAAGCACGATAAGTAGAGAGCCCAACGCTGCTTCTGCAATCAGTTCATCAGAGGCGTATTGATAAATATGGGTAGATAGGGTGTCAAAATTAAAGGGCCTGAGTACCAGCGTCGCCGGTAGTTCTTTCATACAGTCTACGAAGACAACCAGAGCCGCCGTCAGTACACCACTTTTCATTAATGGCAGATGGATTCTGGAGAGAATGGTGAATGATGAGTGGCCCAATGAGCGTGCAGCATCATCCATATTAGGGCTGATTTTTTTCATGCTCGCATCGATCGAGCCATAGGCGACAGCAAGAAATCGAACTGTGTAGGCAAAGATGAGCGCAAAGACCGTTCCGCTGAGCAGTAAGCCTGTAGAGATATCGAAATGCTTTCTCATAAAAGCATCCAGAGTGTTATCAAAATAGGCGAAAGGTATGATGACCCCAATGGCGAGTACTGCGCCAGGTACCGCATAACCAAGACTGGAAACGTTAACGCTGGTTTTTAAAAGGCGGGTAGGGCGAAGTCGTTGACTATAGCTCAGTAGGATGCCCACGCACACGGCTGCAAGAGCAGCACTGAACGATAGCATGACGGAGTTCATCGCTATCTGTTGGAAATCTGCTGTGAATGATTTGTGAAAATTGGCGATGGAATAATTGACCAATACCCAGGCGGGTACGATGAATCCCAGGACTACAGGTATAAAACAGGTCAAGGTTGCCAGGATTGCATATTTACCGCGCAATCTTCGACGACTGACTTTCCTGAATCTGGAGGCTGTGGGTTGGAAATGTTCTCTGTGTCGTCGGCTGATTTTTTCTAGAGCAACCAACATCATGACAAACATCAGTATTAAGGTTGCTATTTGAGCGCCACCGCCCAAGTTATTCATACCTAACCATACGTCATATAGACCGGCAGTCAGTGTACGCACCGCAAAATAATCGACCGTACCAAAGTCGTTTAGCGTTTCCATCAACGCCATTGCCAGACCTACCGCAATTGCTGGGCGTGCCATGGGCAAAGAGATGCGAAAGAAACGGCTACTCGATTTTCCGCCCAGCACTTTAGCCGCCTCGACAACGGATGCGGATTGTTCGAGAAAAGCGGCACGTGCAAGCAGGTATACATACGGATAAAGCACCAGCACCATCATAAGCGTTGCGCCGGGTAGGGAGCGAATTTTAGGGAACCAGTATTCGTTGGCTAAGCGCCATCCGAAGAGATCGCGCAGCGCGGACTGTACCGGCCCTGCAAACTCTAGTAAATCTGTGTAGATATAAGCAATGACGTATGCCGGAACTGCGAACGGAAGTAACAATGCCCAGTTGAAAATATTTCGGCCGGGAAACTCATAGCGGGTGACCAGCCAAGCCGTACTGACACCGATAAGGAGTGTGCCGATGGCAACGCCCAGCATCAAACCGACAGTGTTCAGAATATAGCTAAGCAACACCGTGTCGATAAGGTGCGGCCAGATATTTTCTTCTGGATTGAATGCCAGATAGACCACAGACATAATTGGAAGACACACGATGAGCGCAACTGTCATGGCCAGTAGTGGCCAGCCGCGTACGGATGCCCATAGGCCTTTATTCAGTGACGACGAATGCCATTGTCGGGTATCCGATGTCTCAGTTGTTGCGTTTGTCAGTACTCTGGTGGCCGGTAATTTTGGATCGCCAGGTACTGATTTTCTGTATTGAATGGACGGAAAAGGTTGCCGACCAATTTGCGGGTGAACTGCCGTATTACTAAGCCGCCGCGTAGACGCGATTCGTTGGGCACTGTATCTGAATTCGCCGCCGGGCCAACTGACCTGTGAGGGTGTAGCGGACTGATACGCCGGGGAAGATCCCCACGGCGCTTTTACTCTTCCGGTAACCGCACCGCTGGTTTTTAAAAGGTGCGGTGCAGTCGGAACTGATTTTTTATCACTACCCGTCATAATCGACGATGTCGACCAGACGGCTTGCCTCGGTTCTGCTTGCGGCAATTTCCGTCAATGGCAACGTGTCTTGTTTGAATTGGCCCCAGCTGCTGACCAACGCTGAAGGCGCTACATCGGGTCTGATTGGATACTCGTGATTATTAGTCGCATACATAGCCTGTGCCTTTTCAGCAGCCAGGAATTCCAATAGTTTGACCGCGTTGTCTTTGTTAGGCGCAGATTTAGTGAGCACCACGCCACTGATGTTCATGTGTGTACCGCGATCAGCCTGGTTTGGAAAAACGATGTTGATTGATTCGGCCCAGGCTATTTGGTCGGGGTTCGTTAACATAGCGCCCATGTAGTAAGTGTTGATGATGGCCACATCACATTCACCTTGAGAAATGGCTTTCACTTGTGCGCGGTCGTTGCCTTGAGGCTTACGCGCTAGATTACTTTTAACGCCCTCGAGCCACGCCGTCGCGTTGTCTAATCCGTCATGAGCGATGACCGAAGCAATAAGCTCTACCATGTAGCCGTGTTTTCCACTACGAGTACAGATGCGTCCGGCAAGTTCCGGTTTGGCTAAATCGGCATAGCTTTGAATCAAGCCTTCTTGCACGCGATCCTTTGAGGTCACGATGATGCGGCCACGTGATGTCAGTCCGAACCAATGACCATCAGGATCGCGAAAGCTTGCGGGGATGGCGTCTTCCAATAATTGACTGCTGACGCTTTGAGTGACTTCTGCATCGACTGCCGCAGCCAGATTGCCGACGTTGGCAACGAGTACAAGATCGGCAGGGCTATTGACGCCTTCGTTTTCCAATCTTTCTATCAACCCTGATTTAGCGAAAACAGTATTGACTTTGATTCCGGTTTCGGCGGTAAACGCATCGAAGATGGGATCGGTTAAAAAGGGCTGGCGATAGGAATAAACATTAACTTCATCGGCGTGGGATACGCCGGCGCTCAGAAGAGAGAGCGTGATTAATGCGAGGGGCAGGTGAATACGATTGAGAATGCTAGACATGTCCGTGTGACGGTGTTGAATTAAGTTAATAATAATCTTAATACGAATAATTCTCATTAACAACCATGCATTTTGCAGGGTTATTCCTGACTAGTTTACTTGGTTATTCCCGATTGGGCTATTTTGCGTTGTCTGAGGATCCCTCTTTGTGGGGCAAATAGAAAAACCAGGACGAAGATGCCGCTCAAGATGACCACGATAGTGGGAGCTGGCGCACTGTCAATATGGTAGCTGAGCGTAATACCGAGAATGCTGGAGACGGTGGTTATCAGTACGGACCAAGCAAGCATATGCTCAAACCGATTGGTCAAAAGATAGCTGATGGCCCCGGGTGCAATGAGAACCGAGATAACGAGGATGATGCCGACCGCTTTAATCGCCGCCACGATAATGACCGACAACAGACACAGCAGGCCGTAGTGCAATACTTTTGTGTTCAAACCGACCACACTGGCATGCTGCGGATCGAATGCAAAAACCAGTAGATCCTTTCTTTTGATGACGACCAGAAAGAAAGCGGGAACGGTTAATAGTGCGGTTAGCAAGATATCGCGCCACGTGACACCCAACATATCGCCAAAGAGAATATCGTGTAGGTGCAGGTCAGTATTGATTTTCGAGAAGAGCACGATACCTAACGCAAACAGGCCGCTGAACACGACGCCCATAACCGTGTCTTCTTTCAAACGACTGTTACTGGTGAAGTAGCCAGTCGATAACGCGCACAACATGCCAGTGACAAACGCACCGATCAACAGGGGTATGTTCAGTACGTAGGCGACGACTATGCCCGGTAGTACTGCATGGGAAACTGCATCACCCATTAGTGACCAGCCTTTTAAAACAAGAAGGCAAGACAGGACAGAGGCCGATAACCCGACCAGTAAAGCGATAATGTATGCCTGCTGCATGAAGTCGAACGTAAAAGGTTCCAACAGCAGGAGTAGCCAGTTCATGCTAATTCCTGTTCATCGCTTTGTTCAAGCAAGCGCGTTGTTGCGCGTCGTCGACTGGCGATAAGTCCGTGCTTAGGCCCGGCTATAAAAGCAAGCAGGAATACGATAGTTTGCAATAATACAATGATGCCACCTGTTGCTCCATCCAGAAAATAGCTGAGATAGGCGCCGATCACGCTTGTTAAAAATCCAATCGTTACGCTGATCCCTATAAGCCGGCTGAATTTATCAGCAAGCAAGTAAGCAGTAGCGCCGGGCGTGACTACCATGGCGATAACCAGAAATGCCCCAACTGTTTGTAGTGCTGCAACGGTTGAAGCGCTTAACAGCGTAAAAAATAGAACTTTTAATGCACCTACTTTTAACCCTATTGAGTGTGCATGTGTTTCGTCAAAAAACACGACCATGAAGTCCTTCCAAAATGCGAGTAAACACGCAAGGGTAATCAAGCCGATGATGGCGAGTTGCAATGAGTCAAACGGTGTAATAGCCAGTATGTTTCCAAACACGATGGTGTCGATCTGAACGGATGTCGGGGACAATGAGGCTATAAACAAACCTAGCCCGAAAAAGCCGGTAAAAATCAGGCCTATGACTGCATCAGTACGCAGAGCTGATCGCTGGGAAATAAATAGCATGGCAGCTGCCGCAAGTCCGCCGGAGATAAATGCGCCAAGCGAATAAGGGAGTCCAAGAAGGTAAGCACCGGCAACACCAGGTACAACTGAATGAGATAGGGCGTCGCCAATTAAAGACCATCCCTTCAGCATCAGGTAGGCACTCATGAAGGCGCATATGACACCAACCAATGCACTGCACCAAATAGCGTTAACCATGTAGGAGTAAGTGAAAGGTTCGAGTAAAACGTCCAACATGTTAATCCGGCTCGTTATCCCCGTAGAGAACAAACGGACGTTCGTCATCAGAAATGACGGTCACTTGCCTTTGATCATCATCGTCATGAAGTTCCTGTCCACCCAGTACATGGAACCGCAAGGTGCCTCCAAACGCCTGCTCTAAATTCTGTTGCGTGAACACGCTCTCGGTCGGGCCTGAGTCCAGAATTTTTCGATTAACCAGCACTACTTGATCGCAGAACTGCGGAACGCTGCCCAGGTTGTGCGTGGACACCAACATGACGCGCCCTTCGTCACGTAGGTTTTTTAATAAGTCGATAATGGCATCTTCCGTCGTGACATCTACGCCTGTGAAAGGCTCATCAAGAAGAATGACTTTGCCTTCCTGTGCCAATGCCCGTGCCAAGAAGACACGTTTTTTCTGACCACCGGATAGCTCACCTATTTGCCGGTGACGGTATTCCTGCATGTTCACGCGATCAAGAGCTTCATCGACTTTGTTTTTGTCATTCTGGGAGGGGCGACGAAGAAAACCCATATGTCCGTATCTACCCATCATGACGACATCTTCAACCAGAACAGGGAAGTTCCAGTCGACCTCTTCATTTTGGGGCACGTAGGCAACTGTGTTGCGCTGTAAGGCTTTACCCGCCGGGTGTCCCAGAATGCTGACATCGCCGCTGGCTAGCGGCACAAGGCCCATGATGGCTTTAAATAGTGTGGACTTACCCGAACCGTTTATTCCAACCAATGCGCAGATGGAAGAGGTGGGTATGGAAAAGGTGGCGTCAGATAGCGCGAGGTTGCCGTTTCTGTAGACAACGCTCAGCCCTTCCGCTTTGATACCGCTGCCCGCAGGTTCCTCTGCTTGCTTGGCGCGCAGTAGTCTTCGTTCGACCTGTAGCGATGATTCGGCTTTCACTGATTGACCATTGGCGGTATCGGTGGAGCCGGAATTAGCATCGCCTGGTGGTCGAATCAACGTTTCAGCTCCGTACCTTCTTCGATACCGGTTACCAGCGTTTCGATTGTCACTTTCAACAAGTCGAGATACGTCGGTACAGGTCCATCTGCTTCACTGAGGGAGTCAACATAAAGGATGCCTCCGTAGTGAGCGCCCGTTTCTCTGGCCACTTGCTGCGCAGGCTTGGGAGACACTGTGCTCTCACTGAAAATGGCTGGAATATTTTCCTCTCGCATGGTGTCTATAACGTTTCTGACTTGCTGAGGTGTTCCTTGTGCATCTGCATTAATGGGCCACAGGAATAATTCGTTGAGTTCGAAGTCACGCGCTAAATAACTGAACGCACCTTCGCTACTGACCAGCCATCGATTAGTTTCAGGAATAGAGGACAGACGTTCGCGCAAAGGGGCTGTTATCGCTTTAATTTTTTCTTGGTAGGCGGCAGCATTTGCTTCATACACAGAGGCATTGTCCGGATCAGCAGCGCTAAGTGCTGCAGCGATGTTGTCGACGTAGATCAGGGCATCTGTTGAACTCATCCAGGCATGTGGATTCGGTTTGCCGTCGTAGGGACCTTGGTTAATGCTCAACGGGGTAATGCCATCCGAAACAACAACGCTTGGAACACCGGCGAGTCGGGAAAGAAATTTTTCGAACCACAACTCCAGATTGAGCCCGTTCCAGAGAATCAGGTCTGCATCGCGGGTACGTCGAATGTCTTTTGGAGACGGGCGGTAGTTATGAATTTCTGCGCCAGGCTTAGTCACAGAGACCACGTCCGCAGCATCGCCAGCGACCTCACTAGCCATATCCGCAAGTATTGTGAAAGTGGTTGCGACTTTGAGCTTGTCGTCGGCAAAACCGGTTGGCGCCATAACCACGCTGAAAAGAAGCATTAGGAGAGCGGCCACGTATGTGTTCACGAATGTGCCCGCGTATGTGCTCAATCGCATACCAGTGGTGGAACTCGACACAGTATTCATTCTTGTCAATAGTTTAGCCATGGCTTAGTTTATATATCTGTAGTAAAAAAACAAGATCGTGGCATAATTGTTTTACGATTCGAATAACTTTCCATGAGGCAAGTCCGTTCTGTGAGTCTGGATCCAACAAGTAAAAATCTCGATAAACCTGATAGATCCTTGCCTGAAGCGGATGCTCAGGCGTCAGCGTTTGCTGTTGTCAGGCAAGCACATCAGATGGAGTCCACCGAGGACTATGTCGAGCTCATTGACGATCTCATTTCGTCACAGGGTGAGGCGCGATTGGTTGAGGTCGCCGAGCGGCTTGGCATTTCCCAGCCGAGCGCGGGAAAAACCATCTCGCGACTCCAAAGGGAAGGCTACGTTACTAGTGAACCCTATCGCTCCATATTTCTCACCGAAAAAGGAAAAGCGCTGGCTGACAAAAGCCGGGAACGACATCAGGTGGTCTATCAATTCCTATTGAGCATCGGGGTCAGCGACGCGACAGCAAAAATCGACTCAGAAGGTGTTGAACACCATGTATCCGAAGAAACTCTGGAAGCATTTAGGCGCATAATAGACGCCCGTTAGTTTTTCTAGATCTGTTGAGTTCAATTCATGCAAATCACGCTGACCCAGCCTGACGACTGGCATCTGCATCTTCGCGATGGCGAAATGCTCAATGCTGTTGTTGGCAGTTCCGCCGCGCACTTCGGACGTGCGCTGATCATGCCTAATCTGGTACCGCCTGTTGTCACCGCGGAGGACGCACGCGAGTACAAAGCTAGGATTGAGACGGCGCTTCATCGCCATGATGCCGCTTCGACGTTTACCCCTTTGATGACCCTGTACCTTACTGAAACGACAGACCCTGCGGACGTTGTAGCGGCAGCAGAATCCGGTACGATCATCGCCGTCAAACTGTATCCAGCAGGTGCGACCACCAATTCTTCATCAGGTGTTACCGACGTTAAGCACGTTATGCCGGTATTACAAGCTATGGCTGATCACGGCGTCGTACTCTGCGTGCATGGTGAGGTGACCAATTCGGACATCGATATCTTTGATCGTGAAGCGCGTTTTATCGAGACTGTGTTAGAACCGCTCCGTCAGGAAATACCTGAATTGAGAGTCGTGATGGAACACGTCACCACCAAGGATGGCGTTGACTATGTTTCCTCATCGAATAAAAACCTGGCTGCCACGATAACCACTCATCACTTGATGATCAATCGCAACCATTTACTGGTCGGTGGTATTCGTCCTCATTATTATTGTCTGCCGATCGCCAAACGTGAATTGCATAGGCAAGCCTTGGTCAAAGCTGCGTGCAGTGGCGACGAGCGTTTTTTCCTAGGCACTGACAGTGCACCACATCTAAAAGACGATAAAGAAAGCGACTGTGGTTGCGCAGGTGTGTTTAATGCAGCGAACACGCTGGTCTGTCTAGCATCTGTTTTTGAAGATGCACAAGCCTTGGATAAGCTTGAAGCCTTTGCTTCTCTGAATGGCCCAAAGTGGTACGGGTTAGCACCTAATACAAGCACCGTGACTCTGGAAAAGAGTGACACTAAAACGCCTATCCCGGAGGCTATTCCGGTTGCTGATGATTGGGTCATACCGTTTGATCCAGCTCGTGATATTTACTGGCAGGTGAAATAGTTATGTTTAATACCTCTTATGCTTCTCGTGAAGAAATGGCTGCCATCACGGCGCGCATGTTGTTCGAGATAAAGGCTGTTCACTTTCGTCCTGAAGACCCCTACATCCTGACTTCAGGTTTAGCCAGTCCGGTCTACATCGATTGCCGCAAGTTAATTTCCTATCCGCGTATTCGAGCAACTTTAATGGACTTTGCCGTCTGCACGCTCGTGCGTAATACAGGCTATGAGTCTTTCGATGCCGTAGCCGGTGGAGAGACGGCTGGCATCCCATTCGCTGCCTGGATCAGCGAACGCATGCAACTGCCCATGCAGTACGTGCGTAAGAAGCCCAAAGGATTTGGTCGCGATGCACGGATAGAGGGCGACATTCAAGAGGGGCAACGTGTGTTGCTTGTTGAGGATCTCACCACTGACGGTGGTTCCAAACTCAGTTTTGCTGAAGCAATAAGAGAGGCGGGCGGTGTTATCGATCACACGCTTGTTGTCTTTTATTACGACATCTTCGAGCAGGCCGAAGCAAACTTAAAAAATGCGGGTTTGCAGTTGCATTACCTGGCAACCTGGCGTGATGTCCTTGCAGCTTCCCGGGAAGCTGGTCATTTTGATGAGTCCGCACATGTTCAAGTCGAAGCATTTTTAAATGACCCGATAGCTTGGTCAGAGAAAAATGGCGGCGACTACAAACCAAAGGCGTAAATCAATGAGAACGACAGACAGATTAGATAATTTACTGCCAGAGATTGTTTCATGGCGCCGAGAAATTCATGAGAACCCGGAGCTTGGCTACGATGTGCATCGTACCGCCAAAATGGTTGCGGATAAATTACGTGAATTCGGTGCGGATGAAGTGGTTGAAGGCATCGGTAAGACCGGTGTTGTCGCGCTCATAAAAGGTCGGTCGCAGGACTCGGGTAAAGTCATCGGCTTACGTGCAGATATGGATGCGTTGCCGATCAACGAAGCAACCAACGCCGAATGGGCATCCAAGACAGAAGGCAAAATGCACGCGTGCGGGCACGATGGTCACACGGCGATGCTCCTCGGTGCGGCCAGAGCGTTGGCAGATTCGCGCGATTTTGATGGATCAGTTGCTGTGATTTTCCAACCGGCAGAAGAAGGCGGCGCAGGTGGTCTAGCTATGGTTGAAGATGGCATGATGGATCGCTTTGGCATTCAGGAAGTTTACGGAATGCACAACATGCCGAATCTACCCATTGGCGAGTTCGCGATTCGCTCCGGTCCGCTAATGGCTGCTGCCGATGAGTTTGAGATTGTCGTTAATGGACGAGGCGGGCACGCGGCCATGCCACATGTTTGCATTGATCCTGTTGTAGTCGCCTCCAATATCGTATTGGCATTGCAAAGTATCGCATCCAGAGGCACGCGGCCAATTGACCCGGTTGTTGTTTCGGTAACAACCATGGAGGTTGAAGGCGAGGCGTACAACGTTATCCCGCAACAAGTAAAAATGCGAGGCACATTAAGGGCGTTTGATGAGGAGGTCCGACTAACATCGAAGCAACGCGTTATCGAGATTGCAGAGCAAACAGCTCGCGTTTATGGTGCAACATCAGATGTGGTTTACAGAGATGGGTATCCGCCTACGGTTAACCATGAAGAGCAAACGGCGTTTGTTGTTGATGTCGCTCGGGATCTTGTGGGCGAAGATAAAGTCGATGACGATCGCGTGCCGATGATGGGAGCTGAAGATTTTTCATTCATGTTGAATGAAAGACCGGGTGCATTCATGTTCATTGGCAATGGAGAGTCTGCGAACCTACATCATCCGGAATATGACTTTAATGATGATGCTATTCGTTTCGGCTGCCAATATTGGCTAAACCTTGTAGATGCGTCTATGCCGCTGCCCGGATAGGCTCTCCCTGAGCTTATTCCTATGGAGCCCATAGTCATAGCACTGGCCTTTGTCGCAGGCCTCTTGTTCAGCCGGGTGGGGTACCCTCCGCTACTGGGTTATCTATTGGCAGGCTTTGTCGCGCATGCGCTGAATCTAGGGTCTGGCGATGCGCTAGCGCCCATAGCAGATGCCGGTATCCTGCTGCTGTTGTTCACTATCGGTCTAAAACTGAACGTGCGCGACCTTAAGCCGCGTTATGTTTGGGGTTCTGCGATTTTACATATGGTTATTGCCATACCGTTAACGGCGGCAGTGATCTATGCGGTGGGCATTGTTTATTCACCGTTGTCGTTTGACCACGCGGCAGCGCCGTGGACCCTGGCGTTTGCTTTATCGTTTTCCAGTACGGTATTAGCCATTAAGCTGTTTGAAGAACGTGGCGAAACCACTTCTTTTTATGCCTCAATAGCCATTGGTATTTTGGTGGTGCAGGATGTGTTGGCTGTTATCTATCTGGTTGCAACCGCCGATTACTTGCCAACACCCTGGGCTTTGTTACTGCTGGGCTTGCCTTTGTTAATTCCACTTATCCGCAAGTTTCTTCCGTTGATCGGGCACGGAGAACTGCTGGTTTTATCCGGAATATTTTTTGCCCTGGGCGCGGCGGAGCTGTTCGAGAGTGTTGATCTCAAAGGCGGCTTAGGCGCGCTTGTGATGGGTATGCTGTTAGAGCGGGCCGATAAGCAGCGAGCTAAGGAGATCTACGAACAGCTTTCCGGGTTAAAGAATTTACTGCTCATCGGATTTTTCCTGCAAATTGGTTACTACGGTGTTCCGAGCCTCGAATTGGTGTACGTCGCTATCGTGCTTGGCGTACTTGTGACACTAAGACCGCTGATCTATTTTGGATTGTTAACCGCTCTGGGTTTAAGGGCACGTACGGGCTTGTTAGCGGGTATGAGTTTGTTTACCTACAGTGAGTTCGGATTAATTGTGACGGTCATTGCGCAGGAAGCTGGAATTCTGGGTGATGAATGGTTAACAACGATTGCCTTGGCAATGGCGTTTTCCTATGTGTTGGCAACGCCTGTCAACCGTCGTGCACATGAACTTTATATTCGTCATGGTGAGTACTTTCGTAAGCACGAAAACAAGCAAAGACTGCCTGAGGAAGTTATCGGTTCTCTGGGCGATGCAACCATCGCTATCATGGGGATGGGCCGCGTTGGCAGAGGGGCTTTTGATGCGTTACGTGATGCCGGCTGTCAGCAGGTGATTGGCATTGAAGAGAAATATGCGGTTGCCCTCGAACGAACAGAGAACGGTTGGCCGTGTGTTCACGGCGATGCTTCGGACAGAGACTTTTGGGAGGATACTCAGATGACGCGGTGCGAATTGATACTTGTCAGTTTAAGTAATCACCGTGAAAATTTGCGTGTTGCCCGATTGGCGCAAGAGCTGAATTTTAAAAACACACTGGCAGTGTCTGTGCGTTTTCCCGATGAAGCGGAAGAGCTTGAGGCCTTGGGTTGCACGACGTTCTATCTCTACCAGGATGTGGGTCGTGATTTCGCGACCCACACCTTGAATCAGTCGAAGCTGCGGGCAACCTAGCCGCGGCCGATAAACGGCATGGCTGATGCCATGATCGTTATGAATTGCACATTGGCGGATAGTGGAAGTGAAGCCATGTTGACCACTGCATCTGCCACATGAGAGACATCCATGACAGGCTCTGGTTTGATGGACCCATCAGCTTGAGGTACACCAGAGTTCATTTGTTCTGTCATATCTGATGCTGTGTTGCCAATGTCTATTTGTCCACAAGCGATGTTAAAAGCACGACCATCAAGTGACAACGTTCGTGTAAGTCCCGTGATGGCATGTTTCGATACGGTATAAGGAACAGAACCCGGTCGAGGAACATAGGCAGAAATAGAACCGTTGTTGATAATTCGACCACCTTGCGGGCTCTGTTTTCTCATCAGTCCGAATGCACCACGTGCCGCTAAAAAAGCACCGGTCAAATTTACGTTAATGACTTGCTGCCATTGCTCAACGGTTAGTTCATCAATGGGCATCGCTGGAACGTTTGTGCCGGCATTGTTAAACAGAACATCCAGGCGTCCATGTTGAGATTCAATTTGTGAAAAGAGTTTGTCGACAGAATCGCTGTTGGTTACATCACACGTAATGATTGTCATGTCTTCCGGCGAGCTGGACATGGCTTGTGTTTCAGTCAGGGAGCTTTCAGTGCGTCCTGTCAAAATGACATGAAAACCTGCCGTCACCATCGCTAAAGCCGACTTACGGCCGATTCCCGACCCCGCTCCGGTTACCAGTGCGATTTGTTTCATAACCTCATTGTCCTTTGTGTTTTGGTTTTGTAGGGCGTTATCGTGTACTACTTGTCTGAGCTTCTTAGTTCGCTTAAACGCTCTTGCAGGTATGAACCCGCAGTATGTCGTTCAGAAAGAACGACATCGGGGCGGGGATGCAGAAACAGCGGCAAGCTAATTCTACCTTTACTGCAATCGTGACCTTCAGGATTGATGACTCTATGCGTAGTGGATGGGAAATAGCCGCCTGATGCCTCTTGAAGCATGTCACCTATATTGATTATTAAATTTCCAAAATCGCACGGCACATCTAGCCAATCACCTTCTTTAGTCTTGACCTGTAGACCCGGTTCGTTGGCTGCTGGTAATAGAGTGAGGAGGTTTATATCTTCATGTGCTCCCGCTCGAATGGCGCCAGGCTCTATATCGTTTTCGATCGGTGGGTAGTGAAGCACACGTAGCAAGGACTGGGTGCTTCCATCAATCATCTTAGAAAGCGGTTGACTGAAATTTGCAGATACATCAGATGGCGTGTGATTTTCGACCCAGGACAGCAGCACTGCGGCGAACTCAATAGTTGATTGATAGTAACTGTCGAGTTCTTGTTTTAATGATGCCGGGCAACGACCCCAAGGGTAGAAATGAAAATATTCTTTGATGTCTCTAACCGAGTGTCCCTTTGCCGTCTCTGCTTGTGCGCTCGGGAAAAAACCATCGTATTTTTCAGGATCGAACAAATAATCGTCTTTGTCTGAACCGTTAAAAAATGCGGACCAATTTTGATAGATACCGTTTACGACGGACTCAGGAATGGGGTGGTTTTTAAGCACACCAAAGCCTGTGTCCCGGAGGGATTGCACAAACTGAGCTTGCGCATCAGGAGCTTTGAAATCAACAGCGGCAAGTACAGCCATAGGATCAACCAGATTTACAATTAGCGCGGATTGACGATGATAGCAGCCCTGAACCTCTGAGCTGAGCTACCATAGTTGCATGAACCAGGTCCCGACACTACTGACCATTCTATTCGCAGATATTGGCGGCAGTGCTGCTCTGTATGACCGGGTGGGCGATACAGAGGCCCATCGATTAGTCGCAGACAGCCTAACACGGATGAAATCCGCCGTGCGGCACCACAATGGGAAGGTCCTGAGAACGGTGGGTGACTCTGTTCTGGCCAGCTTTCAATCGGTTGATGAGGCTTTTACGGGTGCAAAAGCGATACAGGAGGCCCACGTGGGGGCCAATCTATCGGTTCGGGTTGGATTTCACACCGGTCCGGTGATACCGGATGGCGGTGATGTGTATGGTCATGCGGTCAATCTGGCTGCGCGGGTGGCAGCCTATGCCCGGGTGGATGAAATTGTGGCCACAGCAGATTCAATCGCAAAATTATCACCCAAGAACCGGGTTTCCGTATCTACCGCCGACAAAATTGACGTTAAAGGGGTGCCTGTACCGGTCACCATTCACCGCCTGCTATGGCGTGAAGACAACTTGCAAGCTACCCGCCTGGCATCGCCACAACCTGCCAGCTCACTCTCTGAGAAGGCAGCTACGCTAAAAACCCAATACGGTGCCAGCGTGCTGCACGTGGGTGAGGCTTGTCCTGAATTATCGTTAGGCAGGGCAGACGATAACCATATTTCTGTTCTTAACGACGAAGCCAGTCGGCATCACGCGATTATTGAATACCGTCGTGGACAGTTCATCCTGATCGACCAAAGTACGAACGGCACCTATGTCCAGAAAACCGGACTTCAACCTTTCCTGGTTCGTCGAGACTCCATAGTGCTGGACGGGCGCGGCGTCATCTCACTGGGTGCAACGCCAGATCAATCTGCCAATCAGCGCATTGAATTTGAATTGATTCAGTAGTCTGCCTATTCAATCTGGTTGGCTTGCTTGGCCAGTTGATATACTGAGCTAAGTGCAGTTTGATATTCCAATTTTGAGCGGAGAGTAAACGAACGTGTTCATTAGTTGTGGCGATATATTGGTTGACCTGTTTGATCAGCCGGGTGAGGCGGGTGGCAATGTCTCTCTAAACGGCCACGTTGGAGGATCTCCTTTCAATGTCGCCGTCGGCTTGTCTCGATTGGGAAATTCAGTGGGTTTTTTGTGTAAAAACTCAAACGACTTTATCGGCCAGCGAATTTTCAAGTACATCGTTGAGAACGACGTTAAAACCGATTGGGTCATCCCAAGCGATTTAAACAGTACGTTGGCGATGATCAAGAAGAATTCGGATGGTTCTGCCAATTACGCGTTCTACATAGACAATACCGCTGACGTCTCACTCAGTATCGACGAGTTGCCTGAGGCGTTTCCAGATGCCTTGAGTGTATTGCATTTCGGTTCTTACTCTACCGCCGTACAGCCGACTAGCATCGCGCTACAGGAGCTCGCTAAGCGCGAGTCTGCGCGGAGGGTTATTTCGTACGACCCGAACATTAGAGCGTCTATTCAGCCTGATATGGCTGTATGGCGAGAGACCTTCGCTAATCTTTCTCAATACGCCAATTTTGTTAAAGCCAGCGATGAGGATATTCGCTTGCTCTTTGGTGAATCAAAATCGTTCGAATCTTTCGCAGCCGACACGTTGGCCGGGGGAGCTTCTGCTGTTGCGATTACTGAAGGTGGCGACGGGGCAACGGTTTATACGGCAGATGGCCGAACATCCCGATCAGCGCCCATTTCTATCAACGTAGAAGATACTGTCGGCGCCGGAGATACGTTCCAGGCCGCCAGCCTACATTGGTTGGCCGCCAATGGATGTATTGATGGCGGATCTTTAAAAGTTGATGATGCCAACATTCAAGAATGGGTTGATTTTGCAGCGTCCGCAGCAGCCATCACTTGCACCAGGAAAGGTGCTGACCTTCCATCACTCAAAGATGTAGAGGACTATATAGCGGCTCGCTAAATGACGAATGACCGTTTGGACTTTCTAAACGGTTGAGCTCGTTTTTTTATGTAAGCTGTTTGAAAACTCGTCGGTGACTAAGACTGAATCAGTTGCACACCGGCGTCTTGCATAGCGGTTCTGGCTGCATTGTTTGAACCTTCGATGTCGATACCACGGCAACCTTGTTCTACAACGACGGTATCGAAGCCTTCACGGCGTGCGTCAACGGCTGAAAATCTCACACAGTAGTCCAATGCTAAGCCGACGCAAACTACTCGCTTGATTGAGCGTTCCTTTAGATAGCCTGTCAATCCGGTTGTCGTTGAATGATCGTTTTCATAAAATGCGGAGTACGAGTCAATAGCGGACCGAAAACCTTTTCTGATGACAAGCTGCGCTGCATCCGTATTGAGATCATCGTGGAACAGCGCGCCGGAGCTTCCTTGAACGCAGTGATCAGGCCATAAGGTTTGCTCACCGTAAGGCATCGTGATTGATTCAAAAGGGGATTTCCCGTCGTGGGAACTGGCAAAGCTTGAGTGGCCAGCGGGGTGCCAATCTTGGGTCAGGACAACATTGCTAAAGGCTGCGCAGTTGGCGTTGATCCACGGCAATATGGCTTCAGCGTCTGGCACCGCCAGTGACCCTCCGGTACAAAAATCCTTTTGCACATCAATAATAAGCAAGCAATCGGAATCTTGAATATTCAGAGAGGTCACGGCGGTTTTTCTCTTCTATGTTTTAAGGTTGTTCTGCATAGAGTACAACAACGCGTTGCTGAGAATCCTTGGCATTGTCCGGAAGGACCCGTGCCGCTGCGTCTTCACCCAAACCGGTCAATGCTTTGATTTTGGTGTAATCCATACCGTTTTGAATAAGATAAGAACGCACGTTGGTCGCTCTTTGCAACGCAAGCTGTTGGTTGTAAAAAGCAGATCCACTTCGATCTGTGAAGCCGAATATGGAGACACCGACCGTGCGGTTTTTTTCCTGTGTGATAAAGGAATTCAGGACCTTTTCGGCACCATCAGTCACTGAGGCACTGTTTGAATCAAAGTAGATTTTGTATTCAACTGTTCGACCTTCTGATTCAGCGCGTAGTTCTTCTTTTGTAACGAAGCTTTGTGCAGCTAGCTGCTCAACCTGTTCCTGGACGTTTGACAATGTGTTAGCAAGGTCTGGGTCTGTCTTGTTGATGCCTTCCAGTCGTCTTTCAAGCGCACTAATTTGAGATTCCAGAGCGCTTTGAATTTGTTGTGCATTGTCAGCCTCAGTGGAGGATGCTGGCAAATCCTGTACGCGCTGTTCGAGCGTTCTGATTCGATTTCTCGTGGTATTAATGAGAGATTCTAATTCTGCTGAGTTGTCAGATTCCTTCGAATTAGAACTTTCCAATTGGCTCTGTACTGATGACAGCTGGCTTCGGATTTCTGCCTGTACGGTTTCAATCGAGAGTGATTCACTGGCTGTTTTTAAGCCGCTGATTTCTGAATTGACCGCAGCTAAGGCACGACCTGTGTTGTCGTTCTGTTGCTTGATAGCGGCAAGATCGCCACGCAAAGCACCGAGCTGGTCACCTAGATTACCGATGCGGCGTGAGTCTGCATTGACTGTTTGCAAACGTTCTTCTAACGCACCGAATCGCTCATCAATGCCTGCGCTCAACGACGCCAGCGCTGGAGCGGAGACAGAGGAGGTATCTGCATTCTGAGTAGAATCGGCTGCTGCACCGCCGCCTTGCTGGGCTAACGCTGCCAAGGTGTCCAAACGGTTGTTGAGCGACGCGGTAGTTTCGCCCATGCTGGCAATGTCGCTGGCGATGCTGGCGGTTTGCTGGGATTGAGCGCCTTTAACGTCGTTGACATCAGCCCCCAATGTTTGCAGGCCTTCTCGCAGGCTGGCAATGTCGGTGTCGAAGGTCTGTTCATCTAATCTGCGCACTAATAAATCGATGCGTGAGTCGATGGCATCGATTTTCGCCAGTTCGCTATCACTATTTTGGCTCATCGTGTCTACTGAGCTCTGCAGGGACTCTACCGTACCTTGCAGTTTTTCCACGGCGCTTAGCAACTCCTGCTGCTGCTTAAGCGAATTGGATACCGTGGCATCGGTGGCTGCAATTTTTCCGACCGTATCTTCCAGCTCAGCATCGGTTTCAGCAATCTTGCTTTCTACCGCCGTTATTTTTTCAACGGTCTCACCAATCTTCGCTTCTGCATCCGCAATTTTTGCGGCCGTTTCGCCGATTTTCGCTTCCGTGCTGTTGATCTTGGCAGTGGTATTGGCAAGTTCAGCTGCCGTGCTTGCCAGCTTAGTGCCCGTGTCCTCTCTAAGCTCGTCTGTCGCTGTGGTCAGCGCGTCTATGTCCGAGTCGGAGTCGCTATTGGTGGGAGCCAAGACAAAGCCTTCAAGTTTGGCTAGGCGATCATCGACAGCCTGAGCTTGAGCTTCCTGCCGAGATTCAAGCGTTGCAATCTGGTCTTCACGCTCCTTAAGCGCCGCGGGGTTGGAATCGCGCACGGCGTCCACACCGACCTTGAGCCGTTCGTACGTTGTTTCAGCCGTGATTTTGGCGTCTGAACGCAAGTCGTCCAGAGTGCCTTCCGGATTCTGGTATTTCCAAGCACCACCACCCAGGCCAAGACCGACCGCTGCGGTCAATAAGAGTTTTTTCATAGTTTTGACGAACCCATCTCTACAATTTTGCAGGCGCAACGTCTTGTGCCGCGCCTTTCTCGACTGGCTAAATAGCCATCAGGTTTTTACAGATGGGCGAAGTGTATCTCAGGCGTCGGTCGAGTTGCCAGTCCGCTCGAGAATCAGCACCCCTAATGGGGGAATTGTGAGGGTCAGGGAGGCGGGTCGAGAGTGTGCTCCCTGCGCATCCGCGATGGCTCCGGCGTTGGGTGAATTCCCTGATGGCGGCAGTAGATTGACTTGACCACTTCCGCCGTAGCGCTCCTGGTCTGTGTTGATTAATTCTCTATACACGCCCGGTTCGTTTACGCCAATGGTGTATCCCTGTCGGATAACCGGCGTGAAGTTGCAGATGGTAATGCAGCTACGGGTTCTGTCATTGGAGTACCGGTAAAAGGATATGACGCTCTGTTCTATATCATCACAATCTATCCATTCGAAGCCTTGTCCATCGCAATCGGTTTCGTGTAGCGCCGGATGTTCCCGATACAGCTGGTTTAGATCCTTGACCAAATCAAGAACGCCGCGGTGTTTTGCTTGTTCCAACAAATGCCAATGAATACTGCCATCGTGCTGCCACTCGCTGTACTGAGCAATTTCTCCGCCCATGAAATTGAGCTTTTTGCCCGGGTAACCGAACATCAACGCGTAAAGCGCTCTGAGGTTGGCAAATTTTTGCCAATCATCTCCAGGCATCTTGTTGATCATCGAGCCTTTGCCGTACACAACTTCGTCGTGTGAGAACGGCAGAGCAAAATTCTCGCTGAATGCGTAAATCATCCCGAAGGTCAGATTGTTGTGATGGTATTTACGGTAGGCCGCATCTTTACTCATGTAATCGAGCATGTCGTGCATCCAACCCATGTTCCACTTGAACGTAAAACCCAATCCGCTGTTATAGGTCGGATGGCTGACACCGGGAAACGAGGTGGATTCCTCAGCCAGCGTAAAGCCGCCTTCGGCATGGACCAATATGTTCATGCGTTTTAAGAATTCGATGGCTTCCAGATTTTCCCGGCCTCCCAATTCATTAGGAATCCACTCACCGTCTTCTCGGGAGTAGTCCAAGTAAAGCATGGAAGCAACAGCGTCGACACGCAGACCGTCTAAGTGGAATTCGCGAATCCAGTAAAGCGCGTTGCTGAGTAGGTAGTTGGAGACTTCTCGTCTGCCAAAGTTGTAAATGAGTGTGTTCCAATCCTGATGCATACCTTGTCGTGGGTCGGCGTGCTCATAAAGATGAGTACCATCGAACTGACCCAGTCCATGTTCATCAGTGGGAAAATGAGCTGGAACCCAATCGATGATGACACCAATATTCGCGGCGTGGCAGGCGTCCACAAAGTGTCGGAAATCATCCGGGCTTCCGTATCGAGACGTTGGTGCGAATAAACCGATAGGTTGATAGCCCCAGGATCCTTCGAAGGGGTGTTCAGTTATCGGCATGAGCTCTATGTGCGTAAAGCCATTCTCGACAACGTACGGAATGAGCGTTTTCGCTAACTCTATATAGCTAAGCGAATCGCCATGAAGGTTTCTTCGCCATGAGCCTGCGTGGACTTCATAAATAGATATGGGCTGACTACGCATATCCAGGCCCTTCTTGCGTTGTTGATAGTCATCGTCACTCCAAATGAACTGACTATCAAAAACAATAGAAGCATTACCGGGAGGCTGTTCGAAGTAGGGGGCGTACGGGTCGTGTTTCAACGGTAAAACCTGCCCTGCGGAACCAACAATTTCGAACTTGTAGAGTTCACCGCCGACCAAGTCAGGGATAAAAATATCCCATACACCGCTGCCTGGATGTGAGCGCATGATATGTCGACGACCATCCCATTCATTAAAATTACCAACGACGCTGACACGTTTAGCATTCGGTGCCCAGACGGCAAATTGAACGCCTGTTATGCCCTGATGCTCCATAACATGAGAACCCAAGGTCTGATAAAGCCATTGATGGGTTCCTTCATTGAATAGGTGTCTATCGACATCGCCTAAGGTCGATGGGAGAGAGTAGGCATCAACAATTTTCCAGGTGTGCTCACCTTTTTTGAGTTCTAGCTGATAGCTATCTAAGCGCTTGGGCAAGCTGATTTCGAAAAGTCCGTGCGGATGTGTTTTTTCCAGTGGTGTGACTTCACCGGATTCGGTTATTAAATTAACCGTGTCTGCGTGTGGCTGAAAGCTTCGAAGAACGACGCCATCGCCATCGTTATTTTGATGCTGACCCAGCACCGCGAAGGGTTCGTAGTGCTGTCCTTCAACCAAGGCAGCAATGCTATCTGCGTTAAGTGTCAGGCTCATGTGTACAACTCGCTTAGGTAGCGCTGTGCGCTGTCGCGCCAGTAGAATTTTTGCCGGCTGGCTTCTTCGGAGATGCGTTCGTAGTCTGCAGCTTGTGTTTCGCGTTGACCGAGAACATCGTCTATTCGGTTAAGCATATTTGTCGATTGCTCGCTGATAGAGCTGCCTTGGAACAGGTAACCGCTCGCACCATCATCGATAGTGTCTTTTAGTCCGCCTACAGCGTGTGCCAGGCAGGGTTGTCCTTCTCTCATGGCCAACATTTGGCTGATGCCGCAGGGCTCGAATGAGCTTGGCATCAAGAAAAGATCGCCGTTTTCAAAGAGGAGGTCTGAGAGTCTTTGTGAATAGGTATTGAAGAAAAGAAAATGATGATGCTTTGAGGCAAGCTCCTGACAGATTCCCTCTAACTCGGAATCGCCTGAGCCCAGAAGGATTAACATGCCACGGTTTTTTATGCTGTTGAGCATAATTTCCAAAGGTATTTGCCCGTCGTCAAATGGCTCTGTAAGAAGCGACATCTTCTGATCAGTCAGGCGTCCTACGCTTGTCACTACATGGGCAGGCATAGGAAGGAATTTCCAATTGAGCAGACGTTGATGGGCGAGGTAGTCAACGGATCTCATCGTTTCTTTCAACCCGATAATCCGCAGTAATTCGTCACTGCTATTCTGCAGAAAGCCTGCCCAGGAAACGGCATCTCTTTTTATTCGAGAACGGTTATCCGGATAGTCGATACCGTTAATGATACCAACTAGATTGTTTTGATCAGCGCGTGCACGTAAGTCATTTTCAAGACCTTCACCACCGTGAAATCCACGCGTTTTGTCATTCGACATGAGAATTTCCTGCGCATAGGTGGGTGATACCGTATGTACCTTGTCGGCCAGCCTGATGGCGGAAGCCATAGGATTAACACAGTGTGGCCATCGAGGATCTGACAACAGTTCTTCGTCATAATGCAAATGGGGATACCAGGCTTCAAGCGACGATGCGCTTTGTGCAAAAGGCCTTATTCCCTGTAATGCCAGATTATGAATACTGTAAACAATGCGCTTTTCTTGTAGAGACTGGAACTCAGGGTCGAAGCGAATGAGTACTGACGCAAGTGCACTATGCCAATCATGTAAATGAAGAACATCAATGTGGCCTAGTAATCCGTGTTGGATGGCAGATAAGCTAGCTGTGCTGAACAAGGCGAACTTATTGGCATCCGTTGCAAACGGTTGGCTTGCATCGTCGTCGCAGTAAACAGCGCCTTTGCCACCTGCCGCAAACAGTGGGTGATGAACGACAAAATACCGAACACCTTGATGTAGATCGGGGAATAATTCGTAAAGCTCAACACGCTCTGCTTTACCACGAAATTGGGTTGTGCAAACGTCTACCAGAGTGGCACTGGGCAGTTCATGGAATGCTCCGTAAGCCGGAATAACAACCGATACTGTTGCACCTTCTGCTGCCAGTGCTTTAGGTATGTCTCTGACGACATCACCTATGCCGCCGACCTTGCCCCCGGGAATAACGTCGTTTTCCGACGCGAGCATGCAGATGTGTTTTTGCTCAGACATGTAGGGTTGTCAGCTAACCGTGGCTCGAGAATTAGATAATTCGGACGGTTCTATTGATGTTGAGCGCCCAGTAACAAACTCCCGTATTACGCTCGAAACAACAGTAAAACTAGCCGTTCTTAAAAATAACCGGCGCTAGCGTACACGATGTAACATTTGCCCGAAATCGCTGGGTGTCACAAGGGTTATGCCGCTTTCCGTGACCCGGAAACCCCGCTCTCTATCAGCAACAGGATCTATTCCGATCTCCGTTCCCTCTTCAAGAATGGTACCTGTATCGATAATCGCCTTTTTTATTTTGCAGTTTCTTCCCACCTCAACGTCCGGCATGATCACGGAGTCTTCGATTTGGCTGTACGAGCGCACTCGCACGTTGGTAAAAAGCAGCGAATTGCTAACAGTGCCTCCCGATACAATACAACCACCCGAGATAATGCAGTTAAGTGCCATACCCCGTCGATCGCCAGTGTTATGTACAAATTTCGCCGAAGGCAACTGCATTTGGTAGGTGTAAATAGGCCATTCCTGGTCGTAAAGGTTGAGCTCGGGAGATGCGTCAACCAATTCCATATTGGCTTCCCAGAAAGCATCCACGGTACCGACATCTCGCCAGTAGGGTTGTGCACCTGGCAGATCATCACCGAGACGAAACGCATAGATTTTCTTTGAGGCAACAATGCGAGGCAGAATGTCCTTGCCGAAATCGTGCGAGCTTGTCGCTGAATCCGCATCGGTAATGAGTTCGTCATATAGGAACTCTGTGTTAAATAAATAGTTGCCCATGGAGGCAAGTACACGGCCCGGTTTTCCTGGGATTTCTGCAGGTTCAGCAGGCTTTTCTTGAAATTCCAGAACCCGACCTTCTGTGTCTACCTTGACGACACCAAAAGCACCGGCAGCTTCTTCAGTTGACACTTCCACGCAGCAAAGCGTCATGTCCGCCTCGCGTTGCGCATGCGCTGCAACCAGCGGACCGTAATCCATTTTGTAGATGTGGTCTCCGCCTAACACCAACACGAATCTAGGTTTATGCGTTCGGATGATATCCAGGTTTTGAAACACGGCATCGGCGGTGCCTTTGTACCAGCCTTCATCCACGCGCTTTGAGGCCGGTAATATTTCGACGAACTCCCCAAACTCGGCTTTAAATCCTGACCAACCGCG
>CAZCKD010000009.1:26063-35643 GCA_964498925.1 uncultured Granulosicoccaceae bacterium | reverse complement strand
GGCGCGTAGTCACCTTGAGCTGCCATAAACTCAGCGGTAACGTCTGCTAAGTCCGGACCGTAGTCATAAGCGTTAGTGGCATCTCTGAACATTTTGTAGCCATCACCACCGTTGCGAACATAGTTGTTTGATACAACTGAATATGTGGCAGCAGGGTCGATAGGTGAATAGCTATCACCGTCCATTACCATGACTTCTTGTATACGACCTTCGTTAGGTGCGACAGAGGCGTCCCAGGTAAATTTAAGACCTGCAACTTGCGGGAATCGTCCTTTTACTTCCTCCACTTGGCTTACACCATTTTCGAGAGCATCGATAATCGTTTGGCCTGAGACTTGGAATGTGGCGAGTGTGTTCTGGAAAGGAAGAACTGAAAGCACTTCACCCATGGTCACTTCGCCTCCATCGATAGAGGCTCGTAAACCACCGCCGTTTTGAATGGCAATAGTGACACCTTGGTCCTTGACTCGATCGAGCATGGCATCGGCAACTAGATTACCCATCGGGCATTCTGTCACACGACATACAGCACGATCACCGTTTACCACATCGGATGTTTTGGCAACAACTCGCTTTTTCATCTCTTCGATAGGTGCACCCATTTCAGCAATTTGCGCGGCCATGGTGGCGTCGGGCGTTACTGATGAATCCAGCAACACGGGCTCGCCTTCTGCTGCGATGACTTTTCCCGAGTCATCGAAGGTAACAGCAAGTTGTCCAATGTATTTGGAGTAGGCATAAGCCTGTGCTACAGCTGTGTCACCCACCATTGTCGGATACGTGGGAGCGCCTTCTTTTTCATTAGACATTAGCGTATGGCTGTGACCGCCGATAACGACGTCGATGCCCGGTACCGCAGCAGCGATCTCTAGATCTTTGCTTAAACCGACGTGGTTAAGCGCAATGATCATGCTGACACCCGCAGCTTCAAGCTCAGCGACATCGGCCTTGAGTGCTTCAATTTCATCCTGGAATGTGACGTTATCGCCCGGGCTGGACGTGTCCACAGTGTCTGTAGCCAGTGCTGAGATGATGCCGATCTTTTCACCGCCTACTTCAAGAATGAGGTGGTCTTCAACTTTTCCAGCCAAGCTGTCTTCGGCGCTGACATCAATGTTGCCTGATACCACTGGGAAAGAAACTGCATCGATAAATTTCGACAGTCCTTCAGGGCCATCATCAAATTCATGATTGCCGACTGCCATGGCGTCATATCCGATGACTTCCATAAACTTTGCTTCGGCTTCACCTTTGTAGGTGGTGTAAAACAGGGAGCCCTGGAAGGGGTCGCCTGCATCTAAAACGAGCACATTTTGGTTGCCCAGTTGGGTACGCAGCTCATCCATTTTGGTTTTGATGCGAGCTATGCCGCCGAAGCATTTTCCTTCGGCCTCTCCTTCGGCGTCACACGTGGAGTCGAACCGGTTGATTGACTCTATTCGGCTGTGAATGTCGTTGGTATGCAGGATCGTCAGAGAGTAGTCTGCCGATGCCACTGATGTACCTACAGCAAATGCGCCCAATACGCTTAATATCTGATATTTCATAGTAGTCCCTTCTCAGTGATTTTCTGGAAGCACAACCATTTGGAGTGCACCCCGTCAAGGTAGTCTGGCTTCTGCTATGCAGAGGATTTAGCTTACCATTTACGTCCAGGTTTCATGCAGTTTCTTCGTTTGAAGCCTTAAATACCCAATTTCGCAACAGACCTGGATTAAGTGATTTTAAGCCCCTGCGAACGTGCCATTGACGACGCTTCAGCTATCTCTTCGTCGAAGTCTTCAGCGACGTGTCGAACCTGCTGATACCTCAATACAAATCCCTGATTTGAAACGTCGTGGGATCAAATTTGTGACACGTCGCCTGCAAATTCAACCTGTCTTGGCCGCTAAGGGTCCCGGGAAGGAGCACGTTGCTGTACTGATATTTCAGTTGACTTGCTCCCTAAGCAGTCGACTATGTGTCGATTTTTCTGAGTAAATACAAGAGTTTCACGAGAGGCCCTAACGCAGAAAGTTCGAAGATGAGAATAACAAAATCCACAATCGTTGCTCCTGTTATTGTCTTTCTAGGCTTTTTGTCTGGCGTGCTTTTCTATCAAAATAACTTCAAAAATCATCTTGTCTTGGTAGGCGCTGAGGCGGACGCCGTCCTTGCCATGTCCAGTAGTTATGTCTCCCAATACTCGCGCTTGAGAAGTCACGCCGGTCAAACCGACATGCCGGTGCCAGCCGAGTTTCGGGCAAGTGCAGCTGAATCATTCAATCTGAACTATTCGAGTGATGAGCGCTTTATGGCTGTCATGGTAGGTATGCCTGAGGGCTATATCGAAACGCCGCCATTGGATTTAGAAATGAGCCGCTTGCTAGCATCGATGGAGTCCGGATCTAGCGCTAGATTTTCGAAACTGATTGATTGGAATGGGCTCGCTGTACTGCGCACAATGTACCCGTCTATTGCGCGTGAGCAATCATGTGTAGATTGCCACAATAAAATTCAAAATAATTCCGAAGCATGGAAAATAGGCGATCTAATGGGAGCCTATGTCATTGACCGAGGAGTAGAAAAAACAAAAACGCGATATGCAACCTACGGGATAATTACTGGTGTGCTGGTCACCTTTATCTTATACGCAAGTTATATAGTCAGCATCCAGCATCAAAACCTGCGGCGACAAGCAAAGTTGTTAGGACAACTTGCGGATACAGACCCGCTAACCAGCTGTCTAAATCGTCGTGGCCTAAGTGCACAAACAGCTCAAATAGCGAAAGAGAAAAACGATAAGCTCGCTTTGCTTGCGCTGGATATTGATCACTTTAAAAGTATTAACGATGAGTATGGACATGAAACGGGCGACTTGGTCCTCGTATGGTTTGCCAAAACCATTCGATCAGAACTTAGAGCTAATGATTTGTTAGCACGGGTTGGAGGCGAGGAATTTTTAGTCTGCATCGACGGTGTCACTGAGAGTCGAGCCAGAGACATAGCCGAACGAATATGTCGGCGTGTGGCAGAATCGCCCTTCGTTGTGGGAGAGCAAGAAATACCAGTCACCGTCAGCATTGGGGCGGTTCACTGGAGTCAAGAGCCGGAACGTACTTTCAAACGGTGCACACAGCTCGCCGACGAATTTCTATACGAAGCTAAAAAGAGCGGTCGTAATCGGGTGGTTTGGTCAACTTAGAGTAATTCATAAGTTTTAAAAAAAAGTCCTGTCAGCTTAGGCCCGAATGAGGCGATTTGTCTTATTATCGAACTTTGCCGACACTGACAATCCCGTGCCCAGACCTTCCCGCCGCCGTAACAAGCATCAATCAACGGTCACTTCTGAAAATATCACTCGATATTTTAAAGGTGGAAAATATCGTCCGCTAAACGATACGGATTGCGATCGGATTATTGAAACTGCGTTCGGGATTCTCGAGAAAACTGGCATCGCAGATACGCCGGATTGGCTTAGCCACGAATTACTGGCGAAGGGTGCTAAGCAACGGCACGACGGTCGTCTGCTGTTCCCGCGAACGTACGTTGAAGCCGTACTGAAAAGAGGCAGTTCAAAAGTCGACTTGCCGGGGTTTGACGAGAACCGGGGTATCACCGTGGGTTCGGGCAATGTACACATCGGCACCGGTGGTGCAGCCGTGCAGATGCTGGAGGCAAGCACGGGTCTTTATAAGGACTCAACGCTCAGTGATTTGCATCAGATGATGCGGGTGCTCGATCAGTGCGAGCATGTTCACTATGGCATCAGACCCCTTGTAGCGCGGGACATACCCGATTCGTTGGATATGGATATCAATACGGCGTACGCCTGTGTGCAGGCCACCAGTAAACCGATTGGTGTCAGTTTCGATAACGCTACTCATGTGCCGCCGGTCGTTAGACTATTTGACATGGCTCTGGGTGGTGATAATCGTTTTCGTTCTCAGCCATTTTGCTTTGGTGTCATTGTGCATATGGTTTCTCCTCTTCGGTACGCCGTTGAAGGAGTGGACATTATGCGGGCTGCGATTAATGAGGGCATGCCACTGCAAATATGTAATGCGCCTCAGGCAGGGGCTACAAGTCCTGCTTCTTTGGCAGGGTCACTTGCACAGGGATTGGCTGAAGCCATTGCCGGAGCTCTAGTGGTTGATGCAATCAAGCCAGGGCATCCTTGTATTTATGCTTTTCTTCCGTTTATCTCCGATCTGCGTACCGGTGCCATGACAGGCGGTAGCGGTGAATCTGCTTTGACCAACGCGGCAGCGGCTCAGTTGCTACAAGTCTTAGGCATGCCTTCAACTGTTTCTGCTGGAATGACAGATTCCAAACGTGAAGATGTTCAAGCCGGATACGAAAAGGGCTATAGCGTGGCCTTAGCGTCCCACGCCGGTGCTGGAATGATAAATCTATCAGTAGGCATGCTTGGTTCGATCATGGTGGCATCGCCGGAATCATTGCTTATTGATAACGATATGTGTGGCGCGATACTGCGGACAGTGCGAGGTATTGAGGTCAGCGATGATGCGCTTGATTTAGAAAATATAGAACGCGTTGTGAGCGGTGAGGGTCATTACCTGGGTGAGCAACAAACATTGCAATTGATGAAGTCTGAATATGTTTATCCGGGGCTGGGTGATCGCCAATCAGTGGATGACTGGATTGAGGCGGGCAGTGAAGAAATCTGGCAGCGTGCACAGGTCAATGTGAGCAGAATTTTAGAACAGCCAAAGGCGACGCATTTAGCTATTGAAAAAGAGAGCGCAATAAGAGATAACTTCAATATCCTCTTGCCCTGAGATCGATTGCCATGAAAGTCATGCGAAGCGTTGTTATCGATGCCCCGATAGATAAAGTCTGGGCGACGATCCGCGATTTCGACGGGCTGGCCAGTTGGAATCCGGGAGTCGCCGTGGCAACGCTTGAGTGTGGACAATCCACATCGGTAGGTGCCATCCGTAAGCTGGACCTTGCTGACGGTGGGGTGATTCGTGAAACCTTATTGGCGCACTCTGATATAGAACGCTCCTATACCTACGATATTCTTGAGAGTCCGATGCCTTGTACCAACTATGTCGCCAAACACCGCTTAATTGAAATTACCGACGGCAATAAAACGCTGGGTGTTTGGGAAGGCGAATTTGACTGTGACGCGGCTGACACGGAGCTTATGGAAAAAACGGTAGGCGAGATGATTTACCTCGGCGCACAAAAAGCACTGAACAACTATTTACTGGAGCAATAAAATGGTTGATACGTTAGCCCCACGGGCCATTATCGGGGTTATGACGCCCGCTATGAATACCGTAGTACAACCCGAGCTGGAGTTGCTTAGGCCCGCTGGCATCACTAACCAGATGCAGCGCTTTCGACTTGGCGGTGACAAAATTTCTGATGACGTGTTTGATGAAGCCGAGAAGCTGATGGATTGCAATCCAGCGGCCATAGCGATTGGATTGACAACCGATGCAGGTCCTGGCGGTGTAGAAAAATTGCGTGCTCGATGTGCTGAACTCAGTCAACACACAGGTGTGCCGGTCTGCAATGCTTCAATAGCGACTCAAGATGCGTTGAATGTGCTTGGTGCAAAACGAGTAGCGGTCATGACGCCATTTAATGCAGAGATTGATCAGATCGTTAAAGCTAACATTGAAGCGGGCGGTTTTGAAGTGGTGGCCATCAAAGGCACCGAAGCGCCGAGCCTACCTGCCATTTGCGAAACGCCACTTGATCAGATTCGTGATGTTATTGCTGAATTAGCAAAAACTGACTGCGATGCTATTGCACAAATAGGTACTGCTTTGCCACTCGTTGAGATTCTTGAGGAGTTGGAACAAAGCAGCGGTAAAAAAATAGTCGCCTGCAACGCAGCGGTTTATTGGCAGACTTTGCGAGCCGCAGGTGTAACCGACTCTATGGGTGGATACGGATCTTTGTTGCGGGATCACTGACTTTGAAGACACATGCCAGAGTTGTCATTATCGGTGGTGGTGCCGTCGGTGCATCTTGCCTTTATCATCTGGCGCAGGCCGGAGTATCCGATTGCGTACTGCTTGAAAAAGACGAGCTGACGTCAGGTTCAACGTGGCATGCTGCGGGAAATATCCCAACCTATGCCAACAGTTGGTTGGGTATGCGAGCGGGAAACTATGCCTGGCAGTTATACAAGGAACTGGCTAAAGATCCGGAAGCTCCCATCACTTATCGCCACACTGGCGCCTTTTGGCCTGCGCATACACGAGATCGCATCGACTTGTTTGAGCATCTTGTTGGAGTGTCCCGCTCAGCAGGATTCGAATTGGCGATGCTCAGCCCGGACGAAATGGAGTCGTTGAATCCTTACTACAAATCTGGAACATCAGTTATTGGCGGTATCCATGATCCTTACGAGGGCGATATTGATCCAAGCCAACTAACACAGGCGTTAGCGACTCATGCACGAAAAGCCGGCGCTGAGGTGGAACGATTTACAAGAGTCACAGGTATAGAACAGCTTGCGGGAAAGGAATGGCAGGTAACAACGAATAAGGGCACGATTACCTGCGAGCATATCGTCAACTGTACAGGGTTTTATGGTGATGATATTGCCAAATTTACGAACCAGTCCTTGCCTATTGCGGTACTAGAACATCAATATCTGGTTACCGATCCATTGCCAGCGTTAGTTGAAAACAAAGAGTTGTTTCCTTTGGTGCGCGATCCCGACATTCGATTCTATTTACGTCGAGAAGGTGCCGGCATGTTGTTTGGTTCCTATGGGCATCCTGGCCGGCTTGCGTTTAAAGATGGCAACCCTGTCGATTTCGGGCACTCGTTATTTGAAGACTCTGTTGATGACATAGCTGATCTTTTAGAAAGTGCGATGGAACACGTTCCTCTATTGGCGGAAGCCGGTGTGCAGCGTTTTGTTAACGGACCCATCGGCTACACACCCGACGCTCTTCCACTTTGTGGTCCCGCCTACGGTCTACCTAATTTTTATCACGCCTGTGGCATTCAAATTGGAATAACGCATTCAGCAGCTGTCGGAAAGGCGATAACAGAATGGATTACCACCGGTGAAACTGAGTGGGATTACAGCGCATGGGATCCGAGACGATTCGGAGATTGGGCAACTAAAGACTACGCGCAGAAACGCATTGTCGAGCTGTATGACTTGCAGTATGCCATTCCATTTCCTCACCGTATTATTCAGTCCGGTCGTCCATTGCAATGCACACCGCTGTATTCAACCTTGACCGACAAAGGTGCGGTATTCGGACAGATTGGTGGTTGGGAACGCGCTTTCTGGTTCGACCGAGAAAAATCGACTGATATCAACGTCCTAAGCTTTCGTCATGATGAACCTTGGCACAAAGAGGTAGCTTTCGAATGCGCCACTGTTGCTGAGCACGTGGGTGTGATGGACCACGGTGGCTTTACTAAGTATGAGGTAAAAGGGTCTGGTGCCGCTCAGTGGCTTGATACGGTCTTTTGTACCCGTTTGCCTGAAACCGGCCGAGTTAAGCTTGCTTATATGCTCACTCAGCAGGGCTTTATGTGGAGTGAGGCAACCATCGCGCGTCTGGCTGATGATCACTTCCTTCTCTGTGGGCCAACACTTGCCGATCTTCGCGATTTCGACTGGCTTCAACAACATTTACCAGAAGGCGATAGTGTCTCATTGACAAAAGGCAGCTCACACGATGCGGCTCTTATGTTAATGGGCCCTAAGTCTCGAGACTTATTAAAACATCTCACCAGCAGTGATCTCTCCAAAAATAATATGCCTTGGATGAGTGTGCAATCCTTATTGGTAGCAGGTTGCCCCGCGATAGCTATGCGTGTTTCGTATGTAGGGGAACTTGGCTGGGAACTGCATATGAAGTCAGAAGATTTAGCGCACGTCTATACGGAAATATACCGGGTAGGTGAAGCCTATCATCTCACTGACTTCGGCTCTTACGCGTTAAACGCCATGCGTCTTGAAAAGGCCTACCACGGTTGGGGTTCGGATTTTGGAACTGAATACACG
Organism: uncultured Granulosicoccaceae bacterium; assembly: GCA_964498925.1. Taxonomy (GTDB): domain Bacteria; phylum Pseudomonadota; class Gammaproteobacteria; order Granulosicoccales; family Granulosicoccaceae; genus Granulosicoccus. The sequence continues at coordinate 27,647 of CAZCKD010000009.1, read as the reverse complement.
ATGGCAGATGCAGGCTTAATGCGTTTTGTTGATATCAACAAACCTGATTTTATCGGGCGTGATGCAGTGCTTAAGCAACAGCAGCGGGATGCTGAGTGGAAGTTTGTCCATTTACAGTTAGAAGACGGTGATGCAGATCCGCTTCCCGGAGATCCCATTCTTGTTGATGATGAATGTGTGGGCTACGTGACGTCAGGGGGGACAGGTTTCCGTATCAGCAGATGTCTGGCGCTGGGGTATATCGAAGCATCCAAAGGTTTGGATGCTGATCGTTTTGATGTTCAGGTTCTCGGTCGGGTTCGTCATGCTCATGTAGTAAAAGGAGCCTTCTACGACCCGGATAATTCGCGTCTGAAAAGCTAAACACATCCTGTTTCGATAGGTTGAGTGTCACTGAAACGACATCTAATTGTATTTGTTAGGCCGCGACATAATTGTCGCAGCTATTATTCTGTGTTTAACGAATGGATCTTAGGTGTGACCTGCGATCGAGGTTTGCAATTCGCTTTCTACAAGTTTGACCCAGAAATCTGCACCGGTTGTAAGAATATTATCGTTGAAGTCATAGTTGGGATTGTGAAGCCCATAGGAAGGTTGGTCGTCCTCATCGTTTCCTAACAGCACATAGCAACCAGGTTTGGCTTGCAACATAAACGCAAAGTCTTCCGATGTCATCTGTGGCTCCATAGCATTGGAAACACTGTTTTCCCCAGCAAGGTCTTTGGCTACCCGTGTCGCAATAGCTGCTTCTTTTTCTGTGTTTATCGTGGGGTCAAAAACGCTGTTGTAGGAGAATTGACAGCTGATGCCATTGGCCGCGCAGATTGATTCAGCCATTAACTTCATGCTGCTCTGAATTTGATCTTGCACATCTGAATTAAAGCTGCGCGTGTCCCCTTTTAAAACAACCTTGTTAGGCACCACGTTTACCGTTCCATCGGTTATAAATTCAGTAACCGAAATTACTGATTTTTCCGAGGGACTAATTTTTCTCGACACGATAGTCTGTAGCGCCAGAACAATTTGTGAAGCAACGACAATTGGGTCGACACCTCGATGCGGCATTGCTGCGTGATGACCGACACCTTCTATCACTATTTCGAAATTATCCTCCGATGCCATGATAGGCCCCTGCTTAATAGCGAAATGATTCTTCGCCAAAGAAGGGAAATTATGGATAGCGTAAACATCCTGAACCGGAAATCGTGCGAATAGATCATCATTGATCATAGATTTAGCGCCTTTTCCGTGTTCCTCCGCTGGCTGGAAGATGAACACGACTGTGCCGTTAAAATCTCCCTTTTTAGCCAGATGACAGGCTGCTCCTAACAGCATGCTTGTATGTCCATCATGACCACATGCATGCATTTTCCCTGGATTTTTTGAGCAGTGCGCAAAGGTATTTAGTTCTTCTATTGCCAAGGCATCCATGTCGGCACGGATTCCTAGCATGCGATCGCTTGAGCCTTTCTTGAGCACGCCAACTACACCGGTGGTGCCTATGTGCGAGTAAGTCTCAATACCCCATTGTTTTAGAAGGGAGGCGACCATTCGGGATGTTTGTTGTTCTTCAAAGCCTAACTC
>CAZCKD010000009.1:10790-25963 GCA_964498925.1 uncultured Granulosicoccaceae bacterium | reverse complement strand
AGTAAATTGGCTACTACAGAGCTGACGCTGTTCGCCAGTAATAAATAGGGTGCTTGCACACCGTACTGAACCAAATCGTATACACCAAATGGTGTGAGCAGAACTGCCGCTAATAAAAATTGAACGGATACTTGAATCAAGGGTGGGCCGGATGCTGCAGCCCAGCGTGTTGCGGTAAGAAATGCCCCATAAAATATACCCGCGAGCAATGCCCAATAAACGCCAACGTATCCGTCTGAGCTTCCGCCTTGATTGGCTATATTTGAAGAAGCAGGGGCATCGTTCAGAGATGAAAGGAATCCTATATTTTCGACAAGAAAGTCTGGTTGAACAACCAGTAGAACGCCAAAAAATCCAATTGCTACCGATATCCATTCAAGCCAGGTAGCGCGTTCTTTTAAAAACCAACTCGATAGCACCACTGACAAAATGGGTCCGATGAAGAATGCGCCGAATACGTTTGCGAGAGGACTCATGCCAACGGCTTTGATGATGGTGACAACGGTTAGAACAATCAGTACTGAACGAACTAATTGCATCTTCAGAAACGTTGCGTCTTTCCAGTTGAACGCGCTGATGCTCAATGCGAAAGGCAACACGACGATTCCACCAATAAGAAATCTAACCCAAGCCACCAACATCGGTGAGTATGGCGTGGTATTCAGCACTATCTTGGCAAGTGAGTCGCCTACGGGAATGAGAATCATGCCAGCGAGCATGAACCCGACTGCGACAATCGTTTGGTTTCTCATTCAGTTCAGGTGTCCAGTCGAAAGATGGTCATTAGTTACACATATTCGTATCTATTTATGTGTTGTGGGTTCTATAGGTTCTTTTGCGCTTAAGTGCCGGTCTCGACAATTGTGCTTCACACTAAAACTGATGGCGCGATACATTATTTCTGGTTTTTCACGTCAAGAGATCTTCCCTGCGCGGTACACTAAGGTATCTCTTCTACAACTTAAAATCACTATGTCTCTACGTATTAACGACTTAGCTCCCGACTTCACAGCGATGACCACTGAAGGGGAAATGAACTTCCATGAATGGATTGGCGAGGGTTGGGCGGTATTGTTCTCCCACCCTAAAGACTTTACGCCTGTTTGCACCACTGAGCTAGGCACGGTTGCTCACTTGAAGCCAGAATTCGACAAGCGTAACTGCAAAGTTGTTGGACTCAGTATCGATCCCGTAGAGAATCACGCCGATTGGGCAAGTGATATTCACGAGACACAAGGCGCTGCTGTCAATTTTCCAATGATCGGTGACACCGATCTTGCCGTTGCGAAAGCCTACGACATGTTTCCGACGGATATCAGTGGTGATTATGAGGGGCGTACAGCGGCAACTAATGCAACAGTTCGTTCTGTTTACATCGTTGGCCCTGACAAACGAATCAAGCTCATCATGACGTACCCAATGACAACGGGTAGAAACTTTGATGAAATTCTTCGCGTCATCGATTCAATGCAATTGACTGCCACTCATCAAGTCGCCACACCTGCAAACTGGACAGACGGAAACGAAGTTATCATCGTCCCTGCCGTAAGCGATGAAGACGCAGACAAAAAGTACCCGCAGGGCTATCGAAAAGTAAAACCTTATTTGCGGTTTGTAGATCAACCTAAGTAGGCGATGTTTAGATCAGTACTCTCGACGTGAGCGACTTATGAACGCTTTGGTCGAGAGTGCTGATTGTTGCCCGATGAAAATTTATGGGTAGGTGGTAATTTTTCTAAATAATACAGCGAGGTGTTAGAAACTCGCGTCAGCCGCTTGAATAAAAGAAAAATAAAATTGCTTGGCGGCGATTTAAATCTAACCTTTTCCTTCCTTTGCTTTCTATAAAGCTAAACCTGTCACAGGAAATAGCTGAGTGATCAAGCCAAAGCGAGCTTGTTTAAATTTAAGCTTGTAAAACGTCTTGGCTGTATCAGTCCCAGGTGTCAATATTCTGTGGTTTCAAAGACAGAACTGAGAACGACCTGACATAATATTTTGGCATGTCAAAAACACATCGCGTATACGACAGCGCATGCGTATGTGAAATCGCTCTAGATATAAAGAAAATACAACTTTCAGTGCGCTTAATTACGGCAACAGTGCTGTCATTAATCACAGAACTTTGTTGTGCGAAACCTCCCTCAGAATCTATCAGTCTACTGACTATATTCGTGCGTTGTTTTGCGCAAAGGGTGTGTGCTGTAACCCGAATTCAAGGACAAGAATTGCGACCTATCGCAGTGTTTATATTCCTTCTTTTGTGAATTACTGTTGCGGAAAATTTGGGCAAATATTTATTTGCAAGTATGGCGCTTCTATTGCCTGCAACGTGGCTGCCATGTTGAAGCATATTCCGACAGGAGTAATTCAATAGTTTGTTTGGCTACGAAAAAAGGATCGGCAGTCTCTCACACCTGCCTTCTGTACATCCGACATGTTAATGCTTGTGTCCGGACTACAAGAATTAGGTGTTAGCTGTCTGCTTAGGAGGTTGGTCCTTTGCGTTCTGTGAGTAATCAGTACAGTTGTTAAGAAATAGTTACAGGATTAACTAACAAACTTGAAAAACGGTAAATGAATTACTTAATTATTTCGAAGCTGCTTGGTTTAGTGCTGCTCGCACTAACCTTTTCGAGCCCAAGGAGTGTCTCTGCTGCAGAGCCGGGAGATGCTCTAGTCGTATGTTCCAATACCGGTTACGGATCGATCACTGGATCCAGGTTTACTAATTTAAGATCGAAGCTGGCCAATTCAGCGTTATTTGGTCCAAATGGAACTCTTTCATCCAGTACCTTTAGTTTTGTCATAACGACACCTACGACAGCAAACCTCGCAGCCAATAGTTGTGACATCTGGTTTTCAGGGTGGGACGGTGGCGACCACTACACCGATCTGGCAGGCTTTATCGCAAACGACGGTTTTGTTATGGCAGGTTGTGATGCGTCCACTATGGATGCAGCTTGTGGAGGGGTAGGTTATCCCGTACAGAACTACAGCAACATAACGGTTACGTTTGCAACCGGTGTCAGTCCTATTAATCCTCTTACGTGTGATGCCGGAAGTTCGGGGCAACCCGCAACGTTAAATACAGCGGGCGGTGCATCGGGTTACTTCACAAGCGGAATAGCCCTCGCCAGGTACACCGATGCAGCTGCATTGCCTGAGGTAATCACCGATAACCTCACTGATCCATCTATCTTTCTCACCGCTGATATTAATATGTGGGACTCTGCTGCAGGCGTTACCGCAGGTGCTACTGTAACTTCAGATCAAGATAAGTTTGCGGTTAATTCATTCAAGTTTGCAGCTGACTCTGTTACGGGTCTTATAGCCGCTAATAGCGGTACGTCATGCGAAATCATACCAGATGAGCCCGTTAGCAATCCTCCGGTTGCAACTGCGGCCACTGCATCAGTGGGCGCCAATGCGAATGCTGTAATTAATCTCAATAGCAATATAAGCGATCCCGACGGAGATGCGAACGTTGCAACGATCGACTTAAATCTTACGGCTGCAGGTAATCAGCGCTCGTTAAGAACGGCTGATGGGCTATGGACTGTCACCGCAGCGGGGGTATTGACGTTCAACCCTGATACCGATTTTGAAGGGACATCTACAACCAGCTACACCGTCCAAGATGCAAATGGGAATACGTCTGCAGCTGCCAATCTCTCTGTTACGGTTGCCGGCGCAAGACCTGTTGCCGGCAATGTGGCATTGCAGGTTGCGTCTGACGTTAATGCAGTTTCAAATTTATCGAACAGTGTCTCTGATGCTAACAATGATGTTGTTCTCAGTACTTTGGATATAAACCCTGCGGCGGCAGGTACTCAAAGAAGCTTAAATACATCTAGCGGTTTGTGGAGTGTAACTACGACGGGTGTTTTAACGTTTAATCCAACTGCAAGTTTCCAAGGTGCAGCATCTATTAGCTATACCGTGCAGGATAACGATTCAAATCAGTCGAATGCCGCCACAGTTACAGTCACGGTTGCCGGAGCTCCACCTGTTGCGGCTAATACCACAGCAACCGTTGCCGCAGATACCAATGCCGTCGTTAATCTCGCAACAAGGGTGTCAGATCCTAATGGCGATGTTGACGTCGCTACGCTGGACCTCAATACCACCGCGGCCGGCATTCAAAGAACGGTGGCAACGTCCGATGGTGCATGGTCGCTAACCGCGTCAGGTGTTCTGACTTTCAATCCTGATCCTGACTTTGGTGGAACTTCCATAATCAATTATTCTGTCAAGGATGATGGCGGAAACCTATCCTCACCTGGCACAATTTCTATAACTGTTGCTGGTGCAAGTCCGATAGCGAATTCTGTTGTGCTGAGAGTTCTGGCCGATACCAATGCTGGAGCAAATCTGACAAACAGCGTCTCCGATCCCAATGGCGATGTCGATGTCAGTACCATTGATCTCAACCCATCGGCCGCTGGCACTCAGAGAGGTTTGTCTACGTCTGCTGGTGTTTGGTCGATAACAACGGCTGGTGTGTTGTCTTTTAACCCGGCTGCCTCGTTTGAAGGTACGACTATCATCAATTATACCGTCCAGGATGATGGCGGGAATTTGTCCGCCCCTGCGACTGTTTCAGTAACTGTATCCGGTGCGACGCCTGTAGCGATTAATGCGTCGACTAATGTTGCCGCCGATACTAACGCAGTTATCAACTTAACGAATTCTATTTCTGATGCAAATGGTGATGTCGAAATTTCCACGATCGATCTCAACCCTTCAGTCGCTGGCATTCAGCGAAGCCTGAATACAGCTAACGGTTCATGGACTGTTACAACGACAGGTATTGTTGCATTTAATCCGGACGTTAAGTTCGATGGTGCGGCCATCATCACTTATACCGTTCAGGATGATGATGGCAATCAGTCTGCGACTGCGAATATTTCTGTCACCGTAGCGGGTGCTGCGCCGGTAGCTAGAAATGTTGTTGCAAATGTTTCTGCGGATACCAACGCGGTCGTTAATCTGGCCAGTAGCGTCACAGATAGCAATGAAGACGAAGATATCTCAACCGTAGATATAAACGGTGTAGTTGCCGGTATACAAAAGCAGTTGAATACAGTGGATGGTGTTTGGTCCGCAACGAACGCCGGTGTACTGACATTTAATCCGAATGCCGAGTTTGATGGTACTACCACCATTACTTATACCGTGCAGGATGATGATGGGAATCAATCTCAGCCTGCAAGCGTGGCAGTGACCGTAGCGGGAGCGCCTCCGGTCGCTGTGAATAACAATACGCAAGTCACGGCAGATACAAATGCTTTAATCGACTTAACCATCAGTGTCACCGATCCAAATGATGATGTTGACATTACGACTGTTGATCTTAATCCTACAGCTGCTGGAATACAGAAGAACCTCAATACGGCACAAGGTGTCTGGTCGGTGAATGATACCGGACAAGTTACATTCGATCCGCTTTCAGATTTTGAAGGTGTGTCCACCATTAGTTATAGCGTGCAGGATGAGGCGGGGAATTTGTCCGCGCCTGCGAACATCTCGGTAAGCGTTGATGGGGCCATACCCGTTGCAACTGACAGCTCTGATGTTGTTACTTCGGATACAGATGCAACGCTGAATCTGGCAAACAGTGTTTCAGATGCAAATAATGATATTGACATTACTACGATCGATCTGAACCCGACTGCGAGCGGTGTTCAGAAAAGTATAACAACTGAAGATGGAGTCTGGTCTGTCACAGTTTTGGGAGTTGTCACGTTTAACCCGGACACAGACTTTGAGGGTGCTTCCACGATCCGGTATTCCGTGCAAGACGATGATGGAAATGTATCGCTGCCTGCCACCGTATCGGTGACGGTTGGAGGCGCCACACCCGTGGCCACTAATGATTCGGCTGATGTTTTAGCAGACAGCAATGCTGTTTTGAATCTTGCAAACAAGGTCTCTGATCAGAATAACGATGTTGATATAACGACCATTGACCTGAATCCGGCTGTTGCAGGTGTTCAGAGTTCATTAACCACTGATGAGGGCACATGGTCCGTCAGTAGCAATGGGCTATTGACCTTTAATCCCAATGCTGATTTTGAAGGTGTCTCATCCATTTCATACACGGTACAGGACGACGATGGTAATCAGTCAGCGCCTGCCAATGTAGCTGTGACCGTTGAAGGCGCTACACCTGTCGCAACAAATACCAACGCGGCGGTATTAGCAGATACAAACGCTGTGATCAACTTATTGCCGTACGTATCGGATGCGAACAACGATGTGGATATCACAACGATTGATCTAAACCCTGACGCACAAGGCAATCAGCAAATCCTGAATACCGATGATGGTGTTTGGTCTGTTAGTGCGGCTGGTGCACTCACCTTTAATCCGGACTCAGACTTTGAAGGGAGTAGTTCGGTTAGCTATACCGTTCAAGATGATGATCAGAATCAGTCTGAACCTGCAGTAGTTACAGTAGAGGTTGCTGGAGCCACTCCAGTCGCCACGGTTGATAGTGCGAGTGCAGAGGCCGACTCTAACGCTGAAGTCGATCTTTCAAACAATGTATCGGACGCCAACAACGATGTAGATATCACAACCATCGATCTTAACCCCGCTGTGGCCGGAGTTCAAAGCTCTCTGACCACCGGTGATGGTGTCTGGTCTGTTGATTCCGAAGCGGTGGTGACATTTAATCCGGACTCTGACTTTGAAGGTATATCCAGCATAGGTTATACCGTTCGTGATGATGATGGGAACCAGTCTGAGCCGTCTTCAATTTCTGTGACGGTGGAAGGTGCAATTCCTGTAGCCACTGACGATTCTGCTAATGCATTGGCTGACGCGAATGCGGTTGTTGATCTTTCAGACAACGTCACTGATGCTAACAACGATGTTGATATCACTACTATTGACATTGATCCTGATCTGAGTGGACATCAGAAAACGTTCACAACCGACGATGGCGTTTGGAGCGTTAACGCGGCTGGTGAGTTGTCGTTTGACCCGGATTCCGATTTTGAAGGTCCCGCCACGCTTTCCTACACCGTCAGCGACGACGACGGGCATATATCCGCAGTTGCTCAGGTTACGGTGACTATCGATGGCGCGACGCCCGTTGCAAGCAATGACTCAACGACGGTGGTTGCAGGGGTTATCGCTTCACTGGATATTTCAGATAACGTAAGTGATGCCAACAATGATATTGACTTCAATACGTTTGATTTAGACCCAGCACAAGACGGCGTTCAGAATAGAGTTTCGGATAGTGTGGGTGTTTGGGTTGTTGATCCAAATGGTATTGTGACCTTAGACCCGTATCCAGTCTTCGAAGGTACGGCAACTTTGACTTACACCGTGCAAGATGACGACGGTAATGAATCAGCTGAGGCTAGTATCTCTATTACTGTTGGTGGGGCAACGCCTGTAGCAACCGAAAATGCTGCGAGTGTTTTGACTAATTCCGACGCTGTGATTGATTTAACTCAGAACGTTTCTGATGCTAATAACGATGTTGTGATCGGAAGTATTGATTTGGATCCGTCTACCGACGGCATACAAAAACGATTAGCTACTGGGGCAGGTTTCTGGTCTGTTAACCCGGAAGGTGAGTTGAAGTTTGATCCGATTATATCGTTCGAGGGCGCTACGACGATCCAATACACCGTGTCAGATGACGATGATAATGTCTCGCTACCTGCAAGCATTACTGTAACTGTCGGTAGTGCTGTTCCGGTAGCGGACGACGACAACGAAATTATTGTACAAAACACTGTTATAAGCATCGATGTTCTGGATGGCGATAATGATGCGAACAACAACATTGTCCGTTCAAGTATTGATCTCGACCCAGATACTGCGGGTATTCAAAGCACATTAACTATAGCGTCTGTCGGTACTTATCAAGTAAGCAATGGCCGGGTGGTTTTTACACCTGACGCAGCTTTTCATGGTACATCCAGCATCAAGTATACGGTGAATGATGCTACTGGTAATACGTCGAATGTCGCGTCTCTTGAAATCGTAGTGCAACTCGATAGTGATGGCGATGGCGCCGCGGATTTGATTGACATAGATGACGACAATGATGGTATTCCTGATCTGCAAGAAGGGAATGAAGATACGGATGGTGATGGTGTCATCGATAGTCTAGATAGGGACTCAGATAACGATGGGATAACTGACACTACTGAAGCGCAGGGCAGCGATGTGGATGGTGACGGCGTTATCGATGGGTTCTCTGACCGTGATGGAGATGGTCATGACGATATTGTTAATGCCACTCCGATGCGAACACCTAACTCCGATGGCGACGTTATGCCGGATTACAAGGATGTTGATTCAGATAATGATGGGATGACAGATTTGTACGAAGCAGGCGGGTTCGATAGCGACAACAACGGTGTTTTGGATTTCTTCGCGGATGAAAATCTAAATGGTTTAGATGATCCATTAGAAGGCTCACCACTGCCGTTGCCAGATCATGATGCTGACGAATCACCTGACTACATCGATATTGATTCTGATGATGATGGTTTAACCGATGCTTATGAGGCTGGACACGAAGATTTAGATAGGGATGGGCAAATCGATGGATTTATCGATGGTGATCGCAACGGGCTTGATGACGCACTTGCGTTAGCGTTTTCTGAAGTTCCGAACTCAGATGATGACGTGCACCCTGATTATCGTGACTTGGATTCTGATAATGATTCAATTCCTGATGCAGTCGAAAAGATCTTTGACACAGACAGTGATGGTGTCCCGGACTATAGAGATACGGACTCTGATGCGGATGGTATTAGTGATCGTTTAGAGACACGTGGTTCTGAGGGCACACTTGACACTTACGGAGATGGTATCCCGGATCATCTCGATCTTGACTCCGATGATGATGGAATACCCGATGCGATGGAAGGTATCGTTGATACGGATAATGATGGGTTGTCCGACTATCTCGATCCGGATTCAGACAACGATGGCATACTCGATAACATCGAGGCCCAGCTAAGTGGTACTGATACAAATAGCAACGGGATCGATGACGCTGTTGATTCTATCCTTACCGGTGGTATTGACGTCAACGGCAATGGCATTGATGACAATAAAGAAGCTACCGGTACAGTAGACAGCAACAATAACGGTATCTCTGACGTACGAGATCCCGATTCAGATTCAGACGGAATTCCTGATGCTGTTGAAGGCGTCGTCGATACTGACGAAGACGCTATTCCTGACTACCTGGATAAAGACTCAGATGACGATAGTATTTCAGATGGAATCGAAGCGCAGATAAGCGGCAATGATACGGACGATGATGGCATCGACGACATTTTTGATCCTGATCAAACTGGCGGAACTGATGAAGACGAAGACGGTGTCGATGATAAATTCGAAGCAAGCGGCACGGTAGATACTGATCGCGATGGCCTCCCTGATGCTTTAGAGCTGGATTCTGATAACGACGGTATCCCCGATTCAGTTGAAGTGGGCGCTGTACCGAGTACCCCGGTGGATAGTGACAGTGATGGCATACCCGATTACATTGATTTAGATTCTGACGGTGATGGTGTCTCCGACGAGGAGGAAACCGATATTGATACCGATAGTGATGGTATTCCAGATTATCTAGACAATGACACGGACAATGATGGACTTAGCGATAGGCTGGAAGGCCTTGAAGATACCGATGGTGACGGAACTCCTAACTATATCGATTTAGATTCTGACAACGATGGAATTCCCGATGCACAGGAAGCATCTTTTGACGGAACGACTCCTTATGATCGGGACAATGATCTGACTTATGACTTCCTCGATATGGATTCCGATAACGATGGTGTTTCGGATCTTACCGAAGGATTTTCTGATACAGACGGAGACGGTGTAAAAGATTTTCGTGATCTGGATGTTGATAACGATGGGATATTTGACCTGATAGAGATCAGATCTGAATGGGTCGAGATAGCGGTATTAGATACAGATGGTGATGGCATCGTTGATCCGCGCTATGAGACCGGTTTAAATGGAATGGCAGACGTGGTCGAAACTGCACCGGATTCGGGTGTAGAAAACTACACGCTATCAGACAGAGATTCCGACGGTGTTTTTGATTTTCGTGATCGTGATTCGGATAACGATGGATTGCTCGATACGACGGAATCTGATCACGCAGATGAAAATCTTGACGGGATCATCGACGCTATCGGGATAAATGCTCCGCTAAATGATGGCTTGAGACGCCTCCACAATGATCTTGAAACCAGTGAATCAGGAGTCGTACTGGGTGCGGGAAAACTGCCACGAAATTCTGACGCAGATTTTCTACCTGATTTTCGTGACCCGGATAGTGATAACGACGGGATCATGGACATTGTTGAATCGTTTGGATTTCGATCCGATTTAGACAATGATGGGGCGATTGATGAATTTCTAGATTTGGATGGGAATGGTGTCTCCGATGTGCACGAAGATGATCCTGAGCCGCCCACTGATACGGATAATGATGGAATGCCTGATGCCCTTGAGGTTGACTCTGATGGCGATGGTCTTACGGATGCTGTTGAATCTGGTGGGTTGGATTTTGATGGAGATGGCAGGCTTGACGAATTTCAGGATGCGAATAACGATGGTGTTGACGATGGCATCGAGGTCATAGCGCTTGATGTTACTGATACCGACAACGACGGATTGCCAGATTTTCAGGATCTTGACTCTGATGGCGACGGATTAACCGATCTCGAAGAAGGTGGTGCACCAGACATGGACGGTGATGGAGTAGCCGACGAATTGGTAGCCAGTGATGCGCGACCGGATTTTGATGGGGATGGCATACCGGATCATCTGGAAGTGATACAGCCCCTACCGCCTGCAGAACAGGCTCCGATTGATACTGGCGCATTGAGTGGCGGTGTCATTGAAACCGGGTTGAATGCAAAAGGTTGCTCGATTGCTCCTCGTGGAACATTGTCTACCGGCCATTCAGAAACAGTTGATCCACTTTTCTCGGGTCTGTTCCTTTTTGCACTCATTTGGCTACGATCCCGCAGGCGTTTTTCACCAAAGGTTTGATGCAGATTTAAGCAATATCGGCAACTTTCACTACGGATAAAAGTCTCACGGGCATTAAGTGTGATGTATTGTTCTCTCTCAGCGAGAGAATATAATCGCGAATCGTATTCCGATAAGTAGGTTGAAAATGAGCCCAATTAGAGTAGACGTAGTCTCGGACGTTGTATGTCCGTGGTGCATTGTAGGTATCAAGCAACTTCTGAAGGCGGTGGATTCGACAGGTATTGAAGTCGAAGTTCATTGGCACCCGTTTGAATTGAATCCGCAAATGCCGGAATCCGGTCAGAACCTGCAAGAACATATCTGTGAAAAATACGGCAGCACCAAGGAGCAGAGCCTTGAAAATCGTCAGAGGCTAACTGACATCGGCGAAGAGCTGGGTTTCGAATTCCGCTTTCACGATGAAAGTCGAATGGTAAACACCTTCAAAGCGCATCAATTATTGCACTGGGCAAATTTGCAGGGGCAGGAAAACACGATGAAAATGGCGTTGTTTTCTACCCACTTTACTGATCAGCGGGATATCAACGATTCTGAGGTTCTCCTTTCAGTCGTCGAATCACTGGGACTAGACCAAGACGAGGCGAAATCCGTTTTAGACGACGCTAAATTCAGTAAAGATGTTCGCACGGCTCAGCAGACCTGGACGGGGCGCGGTATCACGGGCGTGCCTGCGATGGTTTTTAAAGAAAAATATCTGGTAACGGGCGCTCAAGGCATCGAAAACTACCAGCAAATACTCACGCAGGTAGCGGCTGAAGTGTGAAGTTTCAATGACATCCTCCAGCGCGCCTTGCTCTATATTCGCGTGTATTAATCTTACGTGCATACGACAAAATATCGTTTGTTTTACGAGATGATTGTGTTCAAAGTGCAGGAGGAGTATCTTTCAATCTGAGTCCAGATCGCATGTTGAACGGACTTGGTAATTCATGACAGCAGATCGACCCAATAAACCAACCCCCAGCGCTAACCCGTGGGCTCGGAACTGACATTGGTGTGAATTAATGGGGAGATAGTTTTTGCAGGATATTTCTGCTCCGCAACAGCTGACTTAAATAGACCGAGACTGCTCACTGCCATATTAAAAATAATATGCCTGCCGCTATGAATGTCTTAAATACCCTGTTATTCAAATTTGGTTTAATCACAGTCAAGCGGTATCTCCTTGCCTTTGTAGCTATATTACTTTTGGTGGGAGCTGGCGGCGCGGTTCACGCACAGAATTCAGTATTGAATTTGGGTGATGACACTACGAATGACGTAGTAGATAACCCTCAATCTCCAGAAGAAATTCGAGCGCTCGTTTCCCAGTTGTTTGATGAGGAAGTACGCGTGCTTCTGCTTAACGGTCTCGATGCCGTTGCCAGTGAAGAGGACGAGTCGTCAGACCCTTTAACATCAAATGCGTTGGCGTTTATAACGTCTTCTGGCGTAAGTATCTATGAATCCTCCACGGAAGCTGTCCTTAATGTTCCGAAAATGTTATCGGCACAGGCCAATAGCATTCGCCTATTTTTATCGCAGCGCAGCTCCAGCGAGCTCTCAAACATATTTTTAAAATTTATCGCAGCGATTATCCTTGGGCTAGTTGTTGAATGGATAGTTCGAAAAATCACTAATCGATGGGCAGGTGAGTCTGAAAAATCGATCGGGCCCAGACCGTTCAATGAATCGTTCAAGCTACTCAGCTTTCGATTGTTACTGGATCTGTCAGGACTAATAGCATTCACGATAGTTTCAGCAACCATCGTCTCTAAGATAGGTAACGTTTTAGATAAAGAGTACTTTTCATTCGTCCTGTTCAATTTAATTATCGGGCCGCGATTTATGATGGCGCTCGCTCGATTTTTAATGGCGCCTAATCGACCAGAGCTACGGTTGGTTCACACAGATGACTGGACTGCCAAGTATTTATATAAGCGTCTATGGGGCTTTTACTTATTAATCGGTCTGGCCGGTTCAATTATCCGATTTAACACCCTAAACGGATTCCCCCCTGGATCACTCAGCGTAGCTTTCTGGGCGTCACTGTTCATTCATGGCTATGTTGTTGTCATAGTCTGGAACGCACGAGAGGGAATAGTGCAAATGCTCCTTGGGAAAGACAATGATGTCACTCCACTCGAAGAGAAAATTGCCAGGGCATATCCTTACTTTATGATCGCGTTGTCTATCGTCCTTTGGTTGATAGTGGAACTCATTATCAGTCGTGGAATGATTCATATACTCGTACCTCGTCCGCATCTGGTGACACTGATGATTTTCTTGTTTGTCCCAGCCATGGATACGCTGATAAGAGCGCTTGTGTCGCACATGGTGCCGCCAATGGAGGGTGAGGGTGTTATTGCAACCCGTGCCTATCACTCGACAAAGCGAAGCTACTTGCGAATAGGCAGAGTGCTTGTATTTGGATTTCTGATGTTGATTGTCATGGATGTCTGGAATCTTGAGCTTCGCGACGTCGCTTCAGATGCTGTGGGTGCAACCATCGCGGCTAATTTTGTTCGACTACTTATTATTCTCTCGGTGGGTTATCTAATCTGGGAGATCGTCAGCTTGCTGATTAACCGAAAGCTGGCGGCAGAAGACACGGCGGCAGGTTTAGACTTGAACAGTGAAGAGCCCGGCGGCGGTGAAGGTGGTGGAGCTGGATCATCAAGACTATCAACGATTCTTCCGTTGTTACGATTTACGCTACAGTTTTTAGTCATCACAATGACCTTGCTCATTGCCTTGAGCAATATCGGTATAAACGTCACACCGCTATTAGCGGGGGCGGGGGTCATTGGTATAGCGGTAGGCTTCGGCTCTCAAAAGCTTGTTGGTGACGTTGTGTCCGGACTCTTCTTTTTAATCGACGATGCATTTCGCGCGGGTGAATACATATCTGTTGAAGGGACGGTGGGAACCATCGAAAAAATCTCGCTTAGATCGATGCAGCTGAGACATCATCGTGGAGCTATACATACTATTCCGTATGGTGAGATACCCAAGCTAACGAACTACTCCCGTGATTGGGTGATGATGAAGTTAAAATTTACTGTACCGTTTGATACTGATGTTAAAAAGGTTAAAAACCTGTTTAAAAAAATTGGTGCCGATGTGGTGGATCTCCCACAATTTTCCGACGATCTTTTACAGCCCTTTAAATTTC
Organism: uncultured Granulosicoccaceae bacterium; assembly: GCA_964498925.1. Lineage (GTDB taxonomy): Bacteria > Pseudomonadota > Gammaproteobacteria > Granulosicoccales > Granulosicoccaceae > Granulosicoccus. Next base: position 11,751 of record CAZCKD010000009.1, on the reverse strand, counting down.
AAGGTGTACTGGAAGTCAATGATGTCGGTCTTGTCGTAGGAGGGAAATTTATGGCTAAGCCTGGCACTCAATTCATGATGCGTAAAGAGTTGTACGTTCGCGTACAGAAAGCTTTTGATGAAAACGGAATTCAGTTTGCCCGTAAAGAGGTAAGGGTAAAACTCGATGGAGACAATGCAGAGGATTTAACGCCTGAACAAATGAAGACATTAGCCGGCGCTGCAGCTAATGAGATGGAACAACAAGCTGAAGTGACTCCACCGACAGATGATCGCTAGACGACGTGAATAAAGCTGACGGATTTGGTTTTCTATTTTTTTGACAACATTTCTGCCAACTTCTCGACTTCTTCGGGCTTCATTTTGTAGCTGTGATCGGCATCAGGGAATGTGCCTGCACGAACGTCCTCAGCGTAGGCTTGAAATGCCTTGGTAGCCACTTCGGCTACGTTTCCGTAACGTTTAGCAAACTTTGGCTTGAATGTATCGAATGCACCGATGAGATCGTAACCGTTTAACAATTGGCAAGTTCCTGCGGAGCCTGCGCCGATTGAGAAAGTGAAAATATCAATGGCATCGTCAACAGCTTTGCCAACTTCAAAAGGCATGGCTTCTATTTCCAAACCAATAGCGCCAGCTTCCTGAATAGCAATTGCGTTGTCTATTATTTTTAAGGTGTCTTCGGCGGTTCGTCCTTGCATTTTAAATCCACCTAGCTGGTAAACACGATGAGGTAGGAGTCCTACGTGGCTCATTACCGGAACACCGCAATCAGCAACTGCTTTGATGATATGACTCATTTCTCTGCCACCTTGCAGCTTCACAGCATCGACACCGCCTTCTTTCATGAGTCTCAGCGCATTGTTCACCGCAATTTCTTCTGTCGCATACGAGCCGTATGGCATCGAAACCAGGCTAAGTGTATTAGGCGCGCCGCGCCGAACAGCTTTGCAATGATCGAT
>CAZCKD010000009.1:2994-10690 GCA_964498925.1 uncultured Granulosicoccaceae bacterium | reverse complement strand
CCGTGTAGAGTCATGCCCAAGCTGTCTCCGATACCAACGATATCTACGCCAGCACGTTCAGCCCAGGCTGCACTCATGGCTTCTCCCACCGCAACCATAACTAGTCGTTGATTTTCCGCTTTGTATTTGGCTAAGTCGGGTATCGTGAGTTTAGTTCTATCGGTCATTTCGAAAATTTTCAATGAGCCACGGGGTTATTCATGTAGATATATTCTTACGTTCTTCACGATCTTAAAACTCTAGGCAAAAGGCAGATCGCATAATTTGGCGGCCATGTGCTGCCCATTTTTAAAACGGTAATACTGTCGCCGGCATTATGCGAATTTGACACCAAGCCGAATCCAATAAATCGCTTAAGCTTTGGAGACCAAATTCCGTTGGTCATACTGCCGATAGTTTTATCGTTACCGTATATGTCGTACCACCGGTGGTGTCCCTCTTGCGGAGAATTATCTTCAAAGACGACGCTGAGTTGCTGCCTAGCAGGTCCTTCAGCTTTTATTTTTCTTAGTGCTTTAATCCCAATAACCTCATCCTCCAGATCTAGGTCGACATATTTATCGAGCCGAACTTCAAACGGATTCGTTTCGTCATCAGTGTCCCCACCGTAGGAAAGTAAGCCGCTCTCAATACGTTCTGCAGGGTTGGGGTTTCCCGGCCCAATGTTCCACGGTGCACCGGCTTCTCGAATAATATTCCAGAGATCCTTACCTCGGGAGGAGTCCATCAGATAGACCTCAAATCCACATTGCTTCGAGTAACCTGATCGAGAGATTTTTAGAGGAATTCCATCAATCTCAGCATCAATAAACCAGAAAAACTTTATATCGCGAATTTTTTCACCGAACACGGAAACAAGCACATCTTCGGCTTTGGGTCCCTGCACGGCAAGTGGAGATACATCAGGCTCCGAGATATCTACCCGCAACCCTCGCTCAATAGCAATAGCGCGCCCAAAGCATGACGTTGTTATCTGCGATGGATAACCAAAAACAATCGTCTGAAAGCTTTAGAACGATAGGATCATTAATCAACACACCTCGGTGATCGCACATGGGTACATACTTGCCCTGATCAACGGCGCAGTTTGACAAGTCTCTTGCCGATAGTAGCTGCGCTAGTCTCTCTGCGTCAGGGCCCTTGAGTTCGACTTGTCTCTCAACGCCAACGTCCCATTGGCTGGCACCAGTTATCAGGCGGTTGTATTCGGTTGTGGGATCGCCATACGAGACTGGCATGAGCATTCTGTTGTAGGGAGAGAATGCGGTGACACCCTCGCTCAATGTCGATTCGTAAAACGGTGATACACGTAATCTGGTGTTGGGCCCGATCTCTGCCATAGTTCTGGTAGCCTGACTCTAAAATGTGTTGATGAGGGATAACTAGGAGGGCCTAATGCTAAATCACTTTTCGACATATTAGATAGTGCGTTACACCCTCATGATGCCCATAAGAGGTTGCTAGATAAACATTGACATGAGGCTGCCGAACGGTGAATTCCGGTGTTATATGCCCAGTTAAACGTACCGAAAATTGAACTTAGATTCCTGATTAGCGGTCTACAGGACCAGTGCGACGCCAATTACGTTGGGTTCGAGTCTTGCAATGTAACGGCTGTGACTTTATGAATACTAATTAACCAAAATTGTTATTCTAAACCTGCAAATCCGCAAAGGAACCATTATCTGATGCAACAGCACGACAGTCCTTATTTTGCTCGACGGGATCAATTCGATACAACCAGTAAACTCAGCTCGATTTCAGATGTGGCGACGTTATTTAGACGTCCCGGACCCGCTGGCCTAGTGCGCAATTTGACCGCTGCTGCATCTCTGGTGTTAAGCGTGTTCGTGGGAAGTTCGGCGATCGCTGACATCCGGACAACGTCGCTGGAATCGCTAGTACCAACTGACGAACATCGTCAAGCCACTGCTGGCATATTGCAGCTCATGCAGCGCTATCACTATAGTCGCGTCCCCGTTAATGATGAGTTGTCAGAGCAAATCTTTGATCGGTTTCTGGAATCTTTAGACCCCCAGAAGAGCTTCCTGTTGCTGAGTGATATTGAAGAGTTCGAAGCCTTTCGGCGTCAATTTGACGATGCGATCAGGCATGCGCGCCTCAATCCAGTTTTCGATATTTTTAAACGATTCCGTGCAAGGGTTGAGGAAAGAGCGGAGTTTGCTAGCGAGCTCCTGACGCGTGAATTCGACTTTACGATAGATGAATCATATATCTTCAACCGTGAAGAAGTTGAGTGGCCTGAGTCTAAGAAAGCCGTCGACGAACTATGGCGAAAGCGGGTTAAGAATGATGTGCTTAGCTTACGCTTGGCTGATCAATCTGATGAAGAGTTGACAGAAACATTGGAGGAGCGATATGAACAAATGGTACGTCGCGTCAGTCAGCTTTCTGCAAACGAAGTATTTCAAATGTTCGTCAATGCCTATACCTTGTCAGTAGAGCCGCACACGTCCTATTTTTCGCCGCGTAGTTCTGAAAACTTCAACATCAATATGAGCCTCTCTTTGGAGGGTATTGGTGCAGCCTTGCGGACTGAAAACGAATACACCGTCGTTCAGAGAATCATTGCAGGGGGCCCAGCCGCTATGAGTGAAAAACTCAGTGCGGAAGATCGAATTGTTGGTGTTGGCGAGGGGGCCGATCAAGAAATTGTTGATGTAGTCAGCTGGTCATTGAGTGATGTGGTTGACCTTATTCGAGGTCCTAAAGGCTCGACGATACGACTGAAAATTCTCGCAGCGGGAGCACCTGCCGGTTCACCTCCTACGGTGATAACCTTGGTTCGCGACAAAATCAAACTCGAAGAGCAAGCAGCGAAAAGCTCTGTCGTTGATGTGCCCGGAGCTGATGGAACACGTCGGTTTGGTGTGATTGACTTGCCAACTTTTTATCTTGATTCTGCAGCTCGAGCACAGGGTGCTGCTGATTATCGCAGTACAACTCGCGACGTTAGGCGTTTACTAGGAGACTTAACATCTTCGGAAGAGGGAGTGGACGGCATCATTATCGATCTGCGCGGTAACGGTGGTGGCGCTCTGTTAGAAGCTACTCAGTTAACGGGTTTGTTTATAAAGTCCGGCCCTGTTGTGCAAATTAGAAATTCGAACGGAGAGGTCGGTGCCGAAGTTGATACCGATCCTGCAGTGGTTTACGACGGTCCTTTGGCTGTTTTAGTGGACCGCAATAGTGCATCTGCTTCAGAAATATTTGCTGCAGCCATTCAGGATTATGGTCGAGGTGTCGTGCTCGGCGAACCAACGTTTGGCAAGGGCACGGTTCAATCCGTTGCGCCTCTAGATAGGGAAGGCAAATTAGGTCAATTGAAAGTTACAGTTGCTCAGTTTTTTAGAGTCAATGGCGAAGGCACGCAACATCGGGGCGTCGTACCTGACGTCTTATTTCCGACCGCAATGGATTCTGATGCACAAGGCGAGCGTGGTTTAGACAATGCGTTGCCATGGGCAGAAGTGGCCGCTGCTAACTTTGATGCCTGGTCCACACGCAAGGTTAATTACAGTGACGTGCAAAGTAGACACGAGTCTCGCTATCAGGACAGCGAATTATTCGCTTTGCTTATCGAAGAGCTTGAAGCTCAGCGCACGGCTCGAGCGCAGCGTTCCGTCACGTTGTTGGAAAGCGATCGCAAGGAAGAATTGCTTGAATTACGTGCTGGTCGAGAAGAGCGTCAAGAGTTATACCGAACGGCGTTTGGAGCTTCTGACAGAAGTTCTGATGGTGATGAAGAAGGCATTGCCGACATCATTCTGGAAGAAGCCGCGAACGTGCTCAGTGACATTATTGATAACTCCACACCAAAGAAGTAACAACTTGGGTTAGTCGGGATAACACTCGTATTGATGCAAAAGTTATGAGCGAGGCTGCATTAGTCAGCCTTGCTTAGTCTTGCTTTCTTTAATTTTAAAAATTTTATCAGTGGCAATTCGGTAGTCAGGGATAGTGCTTTATCGTAGCAGCGCTTGGATTCCTCAACGTTGCCAATTCGCGAATACATTTCCGCATAGGCGGCCCATAAGGGTTGGAAGTGTGGTGGAACGTGATTCTCACAAACCTTAAGAGATGCTATTCCTAGCTCCGCGCCTTTAAGCTCTGCGACTACGACACTGTGGGCTACCAAAGCGCCAGCTGATGGTGCGAAATTTATTAAAGCCTCATAGAGCGCTAGTAATGAAAGCCAATCGGTCGTTTGCGTTTTTACTCTCGCCATATGTACTGACTGAATTGCAGCCTCTAGTTGAAACCGTCCAATAGCATTGAGCTTATGCGCGCTATTCAGATGGTGCATGCCCCTAGACATGAGGTCTTTATTCCAAGTTTCTGTGTTTTGTTCGGAAACCGGAATAAGCACACCATCGATTACTCGCGAGTGTCGTCTGGCATGTGCAAAAGAGATGAGCGCTGCCAGGCCTAGTGCCTCGGGGTTGTCGGGAATCAAATCGATGAGTAGTTGAGATAGATAAAAAGCTTCGTCCCCAAAGTCGTTGCCTGGTTCAAGCCAGTCATGCGTGTGAAGCGCATAGATAGCCTCCAGTATTGCTGTGCAACGTTCTGACAGCAGATGCGACTCTGGAATCTTAAAAGGGATTCGCGAATCGCGTATCTTTGTTTTTGCCCGAACCAGACGTTTGCTTAACGCGCTAGGGGATACCATAAATACTGCAGCGATTGACTTAGCATCCATGCCAAGAACAGTCTGTAGCATTAAAGGTGTGTGTAAGTCTGCATCTATAGCAGGGTGGGCGCACACCAAAAGAAGTCCCAGCCGTCGATCGGGAAATTCTCCTTTGTCGTCGAGTAAATCAGGCATATCAGGAATCTCGTTGTCGGTGGGAAAGCGAGTTTGGTGGCGTTGTTTGTCTATTAGCCTATTGCGTGCAACTGTGAAGAGCCAGGCACTAGGATCTTCTGGCACGCCGTTTTTAGGCCAGCTTGTCAGGGCTTTCGAAAATGCATCAGACAGAGCATCTTCGGCACTCGCAATATCGTGGGTACGCGAAGCGAGTAAGGAGAGTATATGTCCGTAAGATTCCCGCGCCGCTAACTCAGCGGCGCGGTTGATTGCATTCAAATGCTACCCATGGCCGAAGCTCGAATTTCTACTTTGCCGGTTTTTGCTGCTGGACATTTTTCGGCCCACACCATGGCGGCATCAAGATCGGCCACGTCTATGACGAAGTATCCACCCAGCGTTTCTTTCGTATCCGCGAATGGTCCATCCTGAACCTGACGCGTACCGTTCTTCAATGACACCGTGGTTGCAGTTTGGGTGGGTTGTAACCAATCTGTGTCAACGAATACACCGGCTTCGTTTAATGATTGGATGTATGCACCATAAACCTGTTTCTCTGCCTCCCAGTCCTCAGCTGTCATGTCGGGTAGATCATTAGGGTTTGTGTACAGTAATAGTGTATATCTCATGATTTTTAGCTCTTTGTAGATTGCAGATTGTTGTATTGATGCGATGTAATAACGTCGCTGTATGAATTAAAATATCTAATTTAATTAAGTGGCAGATGCTAGATTCTTCAAGCCTTTTTCAAAGATCTTCCCCATCATGCTGTCCATGAATCGGCCAATAATGCGGGCTATCGGATTCATACCTAAATCTGCGTCCATGCTCCAAATAACCAAACTACCCGTGTCTGTAGGATTGACGCTGATGGTTTGTGTCGGTTGTCCCATCGGGCCTAGATCAATGGCATAGCTGACGCTTTGCTCTGTTACGGCTGCCACTGTTTGACTGCCTTTGCCGTCTTTTCCATCAAAGTGAAAACCTGAACCGACGCCTTCACTTGGACCAAAATGCGTTATGGATAAGTCGGGGTCAGTTGACATGTAAGGGTTGAAACTCTGATAGCCGGTATTGGACGCTGCTAAGGCCAGTATATCGTGGGGTTCGGCTTGTAATGTCATCTGACGTTCTACGTGGACCTGGCGGGGCAATAAAAGGCTCCCGGCTGCTGCGATTGCCAGTACACCGGCGACTCCACTTACTACGGTTAATAATGCCATCTTAATTTTCCTATTTTTCATCTGAAGCGAAAGTGCTTTCATAGTGATGACGAACGAAAAATCCCTCGATGGACATTTTTTCGAAAAAAATTTGAAAAAAACTGAAATGGCAAAATTTTGCATTTTATTGCCAGCCTGCAGTGGTGAAAAGCCAGCTCGATGGCCCTCTAAATAAGGAACTGGTTTGACGACTCGGCGCGTAACGGTTCGGCGAGGAATGAGGCTCTAGTGGGCTAAAACACCCCTCTGAGCATAATTCGTAGGAGTGATCGGGTTCGTTGCCTATTACAAGTAACGTGTTCCGCCTGAAAATATCGGTTTTAACCTTAATTTTCCTATCGATAGAGCACTTCGGCACCTTTTTTGATGGATTTGAAGATGATCTCACCGAATTTTTTCTCGGGGCCGTTGAATATGTTGTCATTCTGCGGTGTCGTAATATTTTCGGAATGAGCGTTTTTCCTACATTTGTGTGACACAGAAAATTCCAATTTAAAACTGACTGTAAACAGAGCTGGCACCGTTGCACGACACCCCCACATCATCACCCCCGTTTTTTATTGTTGGCGTTGGCCGCTCTGGGACTACTTTGCTTCGATTAATGTTGCAGAGTCATCCGAATATAGCTATTCCTTACGAATCTCATTTTCTGACCGACTACCATAATAACCTTGCTGCCTATGGTGATCTTGAAGACGACGCGAACTTAAGGAAGCTCGTTAGTGACATTCTGAACGAGGAGTTGTTGAAACAGTGGGATCATGAATTCCTGATAGACAGGATTCTTCCTACGATTGAATCAAGATCGCTGGGTGAGGTGTTTAAAGCAGTTTATAACGACTATTGCAAAGGTAAGAACAAGCTACGTTGGGGTGATAAATCTGACTATCTTGATCGCATGCATCTGATCAATGAAATTTTCCCTGATGCTTTATTCATACACATTATTCGAGACGGTAGAGACGTTGCAAACTCAGTCCTGAAACAATCATGGGGATTGCTCGATATCATTCATGCCGCTGAATGGTGGCATGAGCACGTGACGCTTGGTCGGCGCATGGGAGCAATGCTTAATTCGAATCGTTATATTGAGGTTAAGTTTGAAGACCTCGTAACTGATCCTAAAACACAAATGAGTCGTCTGTTATCCTTCATCGGCGAGGATTACTCTGACGATGTATTGGATTATCACAAGCACTCAGCAGATCGCATACCCGATTCGCGGAAGGCTCTGCACTACAACGCAGACTCTCCCCCCAAGAAAGATCGTGTTGCAGCATGGAAGCAAGAAATGTCTTCCTTTGACCAAGACGTATTCAGCAAGTACGCGCGTAAGTCATTAGCTGAATTGGACTATGAAATTCCCGAAACCAGACATTCCAAATTTCGTTTAACGCTACATGAATTCCTAATGTTCGCTAAGCGCGCATTTAAATAGTTATAGATAAGCTAAAGTGTTGGAATCTAAGCGACTAATTAGTATTGCTTGTCTTATTCGGTAAGTGGTTGTGGAATTCTGTTCACTAGGTTCTTGCTATTCAATATTAATCGCTGAAAATATACTCTATAGAAATACCAGGGTAGTTTATCCCGCCTGCGGAATCTGCGAACAATCCGAACACCGTTGAGCGGTGAAAGATGT
>CAZCKD010000009.1:0-2894 GCA_964498925.1 uncultured Granulosicoccaceae bacterium | reverse complement strand
ATCCCGCCTGCGGAATCTGCGAACAATCCGAACACCGTTGAGCGGTGAAAGATGTTGTAGCCTACCCACGTTTTTGAACTCCATTTGGGCGAATGACGTCCGAGGATAGAAAAAAGACCACTCACTGGTAGCTGGACAGACCACTCAAGATAATGGACGGTCTCGGCTGATTGCCTTGGTTCAAAATCGCGTTGTTCGGATACCGGTATGCGGGATACATAACTGAGTCCCTGTCCAAGTCCAAACCGCAAAGGAAGATGGGCAGAAAACCATCGAGGTTTCCATTGACGATAGACTTTCCAGTAAATGGATAAACCATAACTATCGGGTTGAATATCACGTTCTCGAAAATTTTGGAGACTGATATACCCCACAACATCAACATCCCACCCAAACAGTGATGTTCCCAATTGTCTACCGAGTGACAACCCTTGGTAAGTCGTATTTTCTTGAGCTGTATCTGTTAGAAATAAAAGGCTGGGTCCGAAATCGGTATCTGATGCAAAGCCGTGTTGAAATTGTAGGTAGATTGGCGCGTTGAAAAATCTGTTTATTGGACTCTTCTGATCGTCCGCCCATGTTGGGCAAGCCGACAGTAGGCAAAATAAAAATAGACTGTAGCGCATTGTTGCACTGGTTGGTGTGTTTGGAGTAGGCAAAGGATTCAACAGTGAATGCAACTAGGACCGGTTATAGGTTACAGACTGATCTTGACCAATACCATGGGATTTAGTGACAAGATATATACCGTTGAATTGTTAATGTACGGATTGTCGCGCCGCTTACACAGATCTCTCGGTTCAATAACATTTGACTCTTGGTGACAATGTATTGGCAGATCTGTAGCCGGAAATTTTGGTGAGTCGCTCGATGGGGAGTATGCGGATAGATAACTGTACACCAATTAGTAAGCTACCTAGCTGTTCCAAGTCAATCCCTTCGGTAAAACTGTCCCCTTTTTTTAATTTCTTAGAAAATCCTACTTGCTCGCCATAAAGGCGATTTGGTCGGTCAATATTTGTTAAAAATCTTTGTAGATTTGAGATTCTGAGGGATACTGCACCGGCTCAAAATTATCTCTTCGTCTAGGAAAAATCCGCTTCACTTCGCTTCATGAACGAACTTGCAGAACAATACAGAGGAATGCCGAATTCTCAAGTGCAGCAGGATCGCATTTATAAATTCGATCTGCTTTGCGATAACCTTCCATCCTGGATAGCTATTAGCAATCTCTTTATAGCCAGTGGTTTAATCTATTTCGTACCCGGCGAGTTGCCATTGGTTGTTCGTCTGACCTGGTTGTTCATTACGATGTTGCTTACTTTGGCGCGTGGCTACTATTTGTACAAATGGAAGAAAACACCCACAACGCCGCAGAATATCAATACTCGAATAAACGGAGCTTGTGGCTTCGCATTTTCAATGTCTGCATTGTTCGGCTGTTATGAAGCAATAGCAATTATGGAGAACGATCTCCCTTCCACAACTCTCGTCATTTTGCTCAGCGCGGGAATGTCGGCCAGTGCAGCAGTTTCTTTGGGACACGTGCCAGTAGTTTATGCATGTACAACGATTCCTATGCTGCTACCTGTAGCTCTACGTATGCTTACATTTACAGACACTCTTTATCATGTTTATTCCAGCTTGATAATCTTGTTTCTAATATTTGGCATTCATGTTTCTCGAAGTACAAGTAAATCGGTAAGCCAGTCTATTAGCATGCGTTTTGAGAACCGGGATTTGTTAGCAGATTTACAACTAGAGAAAAGCCGTACACAGAAACTGCTCTCTAATTTACAACAGGAGAAGAATCGCGCAGAAGAGGCTCTGCATAGGGAAGCACAGGCTAATATATCGAAGTCACAGTTTCTTGCCGCAGCAAGCCATGATCTCAGGCAACCACTCAATAGTCTCCGTCTCTTCACCTCTACCCTGGAGCTCCAAACTCGCGATACACAACACCGAGCGTTAGCGTCCCAAATTGATGAGTCTGTCGAAACGTTGGAAGAGCTATTTAATGGGCTTTTAGATATTTCGAAGCTTGATGCAGGCATATTGCCGGTCAATCATCAACCAACCGACCTTAGTCCGGTGCTTAAGCGCATATCCGATGATTTCCAACCGCTGGCAGCCCGCAAAGGATTGGAATTTCGAACAAGCTTTGATTCTCACGTGGCGGTCACTGATCCGTTGTTGCTAGAGCGGTTACTTAGAAATCTGCTTAACAACGCGATTCGATATACAGCGAAAGGTAGTGTCAGCCTAAGTACTACGGTCATAGATGATTGCGTAGAGATAGCTATTGCGGATACCGGTTTGGGCATACGATCAGAAGATCAATCTAGAATATTTGAAGAGTTTGTACAGCTTGACAACCCGTCGCGTGATAAAGATCAGGGGATAGGGCTTGGTCTGTCTATTGTGAAGCGCGTAGCTGATTTGCTCGATATTCCTGTTTCCGTTGAGTCTGCACCTGGCGTTGGTTCAACGTTTTCTCTTAGGCTTAAACTTAGTACTGATTCTATAGGTGACACTATTTCGGTTAAGGCATCAGCCGAAGCCGAAGTCTGCGTTAATGCCATTCATGTACTCATCATCGACGATGATGAGAGAACGTGTTCAGCTCTAGAGGGACTATTGCAGGCTTGGGGTTGCGGGGTAACAACAGCCACGTCCGGTGACTTAGCAATTGCTCAAATAGCTGTTGAAGATAAAACGCCGGATGTCATCATCAGTGACTATCGCCTTAAGAATTTCGAAACAGGGGGAGATGCCATACGCTCAGTCTGTGACTATCTCGATACTAAAGTTCCGGCTATCGTTTTGACCGGAGACATATCGCCTGAGCGCTTGCTGGAAATTCGTGAGTTAGGCTATCCCATGCTGCATAAACC
>CAZCKD010000008.1:33852-37481 GCA_964498925.1 uncultured Granulosicoccaceae bacterium | reverse complement strand
TCAACGCTATATATGATGCGAATACTGTGCATCGGTGACCAGCCGGGCATGCTGTCGCTCAAAGAATCAACAGCAACTAGTTTATTCACCTTCACGTCTAAACCGGTTTCTTCCTTGAATTCGCGCACTACAGCGTCTTCTGGATCTTCACCAAAGTCCAGGCCACCACCAGGCAGTGTCCAATGCCCTGGATTCATACCCACTTTTTGCGATAAACGACACAACAACATTTTCTCGTCGCGTCTTAGTAGCCCGTATGCTGAAATACGGGTGTTGCCTTGTTTGCTCATGGGTGCGGCCGGTTGTCCAGAGATATTCAGAGATTCTCTGGTGGTGTGCAAATAAGTTGGAGGAATGTCAGTTTGACACGTTAATGTATCAAAACTTTGATATTCGTCTTCGTACAAAGCCGGCCACGACAATAATAAATGCAAGGCTGAACGGGTTAACTGAACCACCACCACTGGAACCGCCAGAAGGTGTGTTCAATCCGTCGTCACTTGGTGGAACCTCAACTGCGCCTTCGTCTCCGCCCGTGTCCGGTTCACCATCCTCATCCGACTCGGGTTCGTTTCCAGTTCCTTCATCAGGCTCCGGATCGACAACAGGGTCAGTAACAGGGTCGCTGACGACTTGCTCTTCGCTGATTGTTACTGTGATGGTTGCAGGAAGCGAAATATCGCCATCGTTATCTTCAACGCTATAGTGAATTTGATCTGTCACTAAAGCATCTGCCGTGTGGGTATATTGAATAGTGCCGTCAGAATTAATAACGACTGTTCCTTCGGTTGGCTGTTCATACAGTGTGATTGAGTCAGCGAGAATTCGCCCGTCATCATCAATATCGTTTATTAGTGGGCTAATAGTGATGGTTCCACCTCTAGCGACAGTGACCGCATCATCTGCAGGGTAAGGGGGCTCATTAACTGCGGTTATTGTGACTTGCACGCTATCGTTCGCCTGATAGCCCTCATCATCAATGATGTTGAGCTTAACCAGAATGTTTCTGCTTAATTCTCGATCGTTCAGTGTGGGTGCATTGAAATTCGCTCTTGATTGATTCGCACTATTGATAGTGACATTGTCATCACTGGTGCTCCACTGATACCGAATATCTGTTCCAATTTCATCGTAAGAGCCTGAGCCGTTGAGATTTGCGATGCTACCCTCTTCTATTGAAAAATTTTCCCCTGCTGAAGCTGTGGGAACGCTTTCGTGGTAAGCATTAACAGCAATTTCTCCAGTCAGGAGTGGGGCGGAACGCGACTCACATCGTTGTTCAAAAGTTGCTCTAAATTCGATGGGATCTTCGCCTTCCCAAACGAGTTTTTCTACTGTGAAGTTGCCGTAGCTTTCATTGCAACCTCGACCATCACCACTGATAGAAAATCCTGCTGATCCGAAATCCTGAAAAGGGAATCGCGTGGCGTTGTCATAAAACTCTTCCTGCAATCTCGACCCCTCGGGAGAAGCGAGGTCAACACTCCAATAATCATCAGAGTCGATAGAAATGTTGACTACATTATCTTGATAGCTGTCCATTCTGAATAGTGCGTTGCTTTCGTCGTAGAACCAGTTTTCTCCTTGCGCTATGTAGTCGCCTTCCTCGCTGCTAAAGCGTAAAAAGGACATGGGGTCACTCTTGCTAGAAACGGGTAGGTCAAATGTGAACACGTCTGATAACGATGAAGCGTCGGTTACCGTGAGCTGCATCTCCAGATTCACACCCCCTAAAGGAATCGCATCATTCACCTGTATTGAGCTTACGATGGCGTTGGGATTAGATATTGAAACGGCAGGACCGTTTAACCTCTCCCACTGATAACTGATGATTTCGCCGCTTTGAGAGAACGAGTTGCTAGCATCCAACTGTACTGTTTGACCTTCTATTAGTAGAGCCGGGGCTAAATCGGCGGTTGCTAAGGGGCCGGCATTGACATGCGGCACTTCTGAATTTATGCGAATAGTGCCCCTTAGTGCAGCGGTAGATGAGCCACAGTAGTGAACGAAATCGATGGCGACGATCGGCGAAAAAGTATCGCTTGAAAGTTCGTAAATGAAGAACTCTCCTGATTCATCAAAGCAGTATGTGTCAGGACCGCTCACGGAGATCGCCGCATCTCTGTAATCGAACGTCGTCCAGAAGATAGCGTTTTTGTAGGCCCCCGGTTTTATCGTCTCATCATCGGGCGCACTGAACTGGAAGCTCCATCCGGTATCGGTATAGATATCGATATTGTTCTGCCACACACTAGCCGTCAGGTTTTCCTGAAGGTCGAATGTTCCTCCAGCGCCAATGATGTCGCCGGGCTCGCTTTCGACAAGAATACGAGACGTGGTATGCCCAAGAGTAGGAGCTAAAGCGGCCAGGAGGAGAAGTATCAGTGATCTCATTATTTTGATATCGGTCGATAGTTTAAGTCGGAACTAAGATATTGAAAATGCGCGGAACGCCGGTGTTGGTCAGTTTACTGATAAATATTCGTACGATCCACACAATTACTTATAGGCCGCGTTGATGCTCTAACTGAACTGAGGAATTCACGAGTGGGGCGCAACATCTAGCTAATGGCAATGTGTTGATGTGTCAGACATGTGATAAGCGGGTTGTCAAGGTTGCAAACCACGGCAGCGTTGATACATACAGATCAAATGCGTTGCGCCAACGAAGTCAATATGGTTTTTTTAATTGAAACAGCGCATCATTGGGGGAGACGCTAGCTTTTTTTAAACGCGATAGTACTTCGAGCAAGCAAGGAGACACTTCATGAGCAGTTGGAAGCAGTCCTACGATGCCAACGGATATCATTTCCCTATACGGGTCATCAGTACTGAAAAAGCATCAGACTATCGCAAGCAGTTAGAGAATGCAGAAGCCTTAGTCGCTGACGATCCTGCAAAGCGTAAACTTATGCAGTTGCAGCCGGCTGCAGTGCTCGATTTTGCGGATGAAATCGCCCGGCTACCAAGCATCGTCGAGCCAGTGACAGAAATTCTAGGTGATGATGTTTTACTTTGGAACGCCACTTTCTTTGTTAAGGAAGCGATGTCACCATCCTATATCAGTTGGCACCAAGACCTAAAATACTGGGGATTGGATGAAAGCCACGAAGTTACTGCATGGTTAGCGCTAACAGATGTCACTACAGCCACTGGCTGTATGAAATTTGTCGCTGAAAGCCACAAACGGAATATGGTTGATCACGTCGATACGTTCCATGACGACAATTTACTTTCTCGCGGGCAAGAAATTGCTGTGGATGTCAACGAGGAAGAAGCCGTTCACGTCGAACTAAAACCCGGAGAGATGTCGCTGCATCACGGTAAGTTATTTCACGGCTCGAGCCCCAACGAAACGAATGATCGTCGAATTGGTTTGGCGCTTCGTTATATATCCACCAACATGAGTCAATCTGCCGACTTAAAGCCTTACGCAAAGCTTGTGTCAGGCAGCGATCAATACGGTCATTTCCAATTACTGGAATCGCCAATTGGTTTGTTACATGAAAAAGACTTAGCTATTGCCGACGAGAATGTGAAAATTCAAGAGCAATTTTTATTTGCCGGCACTAACCTCGAGCGTTAGCCGTTAGCCGTTAGCCGTTAGCCGTTAGCCGTTAGCCGTTAGC
>CAZCKD010000008.1:30765-33752 GCA_964498925.1 uncultured Granulosicoccaceae bacterium | reverse complement strand
CTCGAGCGTTAGCCGTTAGCCGTTAGCCGTTAGCCGTTAGCCGTTAGCCGTTAGCTATTAGCCATACGCTGGCAAATTCCCACTTTTCTCACACAGGCCATCTGAATACGGTAGAGTTAAACGCGATAGTTTGATTTACTGTGTGTGACGAACATTTGCCACTGTGCTTATGATCCCTATTAATTTCAGTTGAGCCCGATGTCGGAAAAGCCTATACAAGATAATTCCATTCTTACCAGAGAAGCTTTGCTCAATGGCGAGATAGACCGTCTTGTTCACGATGATCACGCTCACCTTGAACGCATGTCTGAAGAGGAGCGCAATGATCTTGTCGCGAGCACGTTAAACGAACTGGGAAATAATGAACTTTGGATTTTTGGCTATGGTTCCCTCATTTGGAATCCAGCCATGGACTTCGAAGAACAGCGCCGCTGCGTTATCGATGGTTACAAAAAAGAGTTCTGCTTCTGGACAACGTTGAGCCGTGGATGTCCTGAGACGCCCGGGCTAATGATGGGGCTGAAAGAAGGAGAGAAGTGCAACGGAGTCTCTTTCCGAATAAAGCCAGAAAATGCCGCATCAGAACTCGACGTTTTATTCCGTAGGGAAATGTCTCACTATATTTATAAGCCAACTTGGGTGGATGCTCACTGTACGGAATCGAATAGTGACTTTACAGCGTTGACCTTTGTTGTCGATTGTAACAATCACCGATATGTTGAGAACCTTTCACAGGATGAGGTTGTTCGCACTATTGCCACAGCCAAAGGGCCACTCGGTCGAAATTGTGATTACCTGTTTCAGCTGTCAGATAAGTTAACAGAGCTAGGGTTCGATGAACCGGAGTTAGAAGGTTTGGCGAATCAAGTGAGAGCATTCCAATCTTCGGATACGTCATGAGCAAACAACCCAACATCGTATTCATCATGGCTGACGACCACGCTGCAAAAGCGATCAGTTGTTACGGTGCTGGTATTAATCAAACCCCGAACTTAGATCGATTGGCTACTGAAGGTATGCGATTCGATCATTGTTATGTTACCAATTCGATTTGTACTCCAAGTCGAGCGTCTATTCTTACGGGCACCTATAACCATGTTAATGGTGTTACTACCTTAGACACCCCCATCAACAATCGCCTACCTAATGTTGCAAAACACCTGCGCACGGGAGGCTATCAAACAGCTATGGTGGGTAAATGGCACTTGGGCGAGGGAAAAGAACACGAGCCAACAGGCTTTGATTACTGGTCAGTACTCCCTGGACAGGGTGAATATTTTGATCCGATAATGATCGAAATGGGCGAGGAGATTGAAGTGCCGGGCTATGCAAGCGATGTCATTACCGACAAAAGCCTGAATTGGTTAGAAGCACGTGATCCATCAAAGCCGTTTTTTCTTATGTGTCATCACAAGGCCCCTCATAGAGAATGGGAGCCACATCCTAAGTACCGTGGTTTGTACCAGGATGACATAAAAATTCCTGACACCTTTGATGATGACTATAAGAACCGAGCTAAGGCGGCTG
Organism: uncultured Granulosicoccaceae bacterium; assembly: GCA_964498925.1. Lineage (GTDB taxonomy): Bacteria > Pseudomonadota > Gammaproteobacteria > Granulosicoccales > Granulosicoccaceae > Granulosicoccus. Next base: position 32,225 of record CAZCKD010000008.1, on the reverse strand, counting down.
CCGAAGCCAAGATGCGAATTAAGGATGACATCACGTATGCAGACTTGGGTTTAGTACAGCCAGAGGGTGGGTCTGAAGTGGGAATTAGGGCCACTGAAAAGAGCATGCGCCGCAAGATTCCAAACCCCGATGATGTATCCGGTTTACGACTGATTGACAAAGATACCGGCGAAGTATTCACATTCAGTTCTAATGACGCGCTTAGCCATTTTAAATATCAGCGATATATGAAGCGTTATCTTCGTACTATCGAATCCATCGATGAGAGTGTAGGGCGCGTGTTGGATTATTTGGACGAAAATGGTTTGTCTGAAAATACAGTTGTTATCTATACCTCTGATCAAGGCTTTTTTCTGGGCGAACATGGTTGGTATGACAAACGATTCATGTACGAAGAATCTTTTCAAATGCCATTTATGATCCGCTACCCAGAAGAAATTGAACAGGGAAGTGTTTGTAAAAATATCATCTGTAATGTCGACTTTGCTGCGACCTTCCTGGATTTAGCCCAGTTAAACATCCCCAGCTATATGCAGGGTAGGAGTTTTCGCCCGCTTCTAAATTCTGTCACTCCCGAGGACTGGTTAGAGATTGCCTACCATCGGTATTGGATGCATCGGGACCCAGATCATAATGCTTACTCGCATTACGGCATTCGTAATCAACGCTATAAACTAATTTATTGGTACAACGAAGGTTATGGATTGCCGGGGACCAACCACGGTGGTGAAGATCGCGAATGGGAGCTGTTTGATTGTGAGAAGGATCCGTTAGAGTTGATCAATGTTTACCATGATTCTTCCTATCAGCAGGTGGTGGCTGATATGACGGTCCAGTTGGATATGAAAATGGCTGAGATTGGTGATGTACCGGAGCACGCGGGGCCTTTTGGGGTAAACAGCAGCATGTAGCGGCGAGCGTCGGCTACTTTTTAATGAGCACCTAAAGCATGGATCTCAATAAAGTTAGAAGCATTCTGAGTTCAGGCGATATGGATCGCAATAAAAGCGATTTTCAAGTTTTCAGGCGCTGTAATGTTGGTTACAAACTGCGCCCAATGCGTCGCGAACTTGCATACTCTGAATTTAGAATATCTCCAAAATCAGAATATGCGTGTCAGGAAGAGTTTTTAGTTCGCTCAGTCATAAAAGAAGAGTTTGGGAAAGAGTCCAATATTGTTGTTGCGTGGGAACACCTGGATACACGAGAGTGCAGTACTTCTGATCTCCAAGCTTATTACTCTGAGATTTATGGGAATGTTTCTAATCTTCCTCAAATATCTGATGTTGTTTCGTCAGTGCTGATTGATACGCAGTCAGATTTTAACTGGCTATTTTTGGAAGACAGCGACAATTATCTTTCCCTATTTTGGCTAGAAACGACACGGCAACTTTTCAAACGGAGTGCTTGACCCCAACACGGCGCGCCTTCTTCAATAAACGAGTATTGGAAGGCTATAT
>CAZCKD010000008.1:0-30665 GCA_964498925.1 uncultured Granulosicoccaceae bacterium | reverse complement strand
TATGGCTAATTTTAATTGCCCGATGAGCAAGTGGTTCCCTGTTTATGATGTAGAAATTGGCAACGAGCTTTAGGAAGTGTTTGGTCCGTTGGGTTTATTGCTTGAAGTTAAAGATGCGAGTGATATGGTTACCATCGCCAAACAACTTGAAGGTCAGCTCACTTGTACAGTGCAGATGGATAGCGGTGATACGGACTTGGCTCGCACACTGTTACCCACATTAGAACGTAAGGCTGGACGCATACCGGTTAGTGGATTTCCAACAGGTGTCGAAGTATCAGATGCCATGGTTCATGGAGGTCCTTACCCGGCATCAACTAATTTTGGTGCTATCTCGGTAGGAACACTGTCTATTCGTCGCTTCTTGAGACCCGTTTGTTATCAGAACGTACCTGATGAACTTGTACCCGACTGGAACGCTTAAGTGAGATTAGCGCTAACTGTTCCAGACCACACGTACAAATTAGCTAGAGGTATCAATAAACCCATCCAATGTCTGGCGTTAAAATTCCAGTGATTTTGCGTAAATGCGACCTACTGCAGCGCATCTGCGACTTCGGGTTTTTTTAATGGGCTTCGTAACAATAGAAGAGGCTGATGATCGTGGGTGATCGACGCTAGTTTACGCTATGATCGAAATATATCTAGCCCACATTTTTACCTAACGCTACTTCGTTTAATTCCCCATGACCATACTCAGCACCAAAATTGAACAAGGCGATTTCGCGATGACTGCGGAAATTGTTCCGCCTATGTCTGCTACTAAAACTCAGTTGTTAAAAGAAGCGGAGATATTACGTGGAAAGGTTGATGCTGTGAATGTAACCGATGGTGCTGGTGCAGCTACTACCATGAGCAGTTTTGCCGCATCCGCTTTGCTGGCAGGTGCTGGCTTGGAACCTGTTTTGCAAATCACGTGTCGTGATCGTAACCGCATTGCTTTGACTGCGGATCTTCTGGGGGCTGCGGCGCAAGGTAGTTATAACTTACTTGTTTTAATGGGAGACGATCCTGCAAAGGGCGATCAGCCTGAAGCTAAGCCAGTTTTCGATCTTGATAGTAGAGATGTCATGCGAGTAGCGACAGCTTTACGCGTCGATGGTCAGATGCCTTCTGGAAAATCCATTGCCGAACGCCCACCGTTTTTTGTGGGGGCTGCTGATATGCCACTAGATCCTCCAGCGGATTGGAAACCTACCGGCTTGCAAGCGAAAATGGCTGCCGGTGCCCAATTTGCTCAAACGCAATTTTGTTTTGAACCTGAAGTTGCTCAACGATATATAGGAAGACTCCGCGAAGAGGGCATCACTGAGAAACTGGGTATTCTGCTCGGCATTGGTCCCATCCTGTCAGCAAAATCTGCTCGTTGGATGAATGAGAATTTGTACGGAGTCACCATTCCAGAAACCACAATCAATCGACTAGAGCAGGCGAGCGATGCAAAGCGTGAGGGCAGAAAAATCTGTGCGGAGCTTATTCAACAATACCGTGAGATACCGGGATTAGCGGGTGTACATATCATGGCCCCAGCGCAAAAAACTGATGCCATTGTCGAGGCTATTGAGTTGTCTCAATAAGCACCAAAATATTATTCATTGGTTTTATGCGTTTTCAGCCAGTCCTCTCCCTTTTTGTCTAAAAAAAAGTCCATCCAAACGTAATACATGAGTTTGTCTTTATCAACAGAAACCGAATGACTCGATCCTAATGGGATGTGAACGACTGAATACTGTGGAAAGCTCACCTTGTTGTCATCTGCATACACAATGCAGTCATTTCCTGACAGACCTAAAAATAACTGCTCCAGCATGGGATGCTCATGCGCTGCCACTTTGTCGGGGCCTTCTGTTCGAACTGTGCCCATTGCTACTCTAGGTATATATTCGTTCGAGAGAATCGTGCGGCTAATCGTATTCGGACTTTTAATTTCTTCGGTATAGGGTTGGCAATCTTCGAATTTTGCAAAATAGCTGTTCTGCGTGTTTTCAATCGGCAATTCGTTTAGATCCACATGGTCTTTGTTGGATAGTTTGCAAACTATCTTAAGGTAAACGAGTGCATCGTCGTCCGAGGATTTAATTGTATATTTGTCGATGATATTAGGTAGGTAAATAGACTCAGGAACAATATCAAAACTCGAAGTTTCAGATGATACAACTCCAGTTCCTTTGATAAATAAGTAAACAGTTCTATTTCCATCCTCGAAAGAATCAAGTTTCTGGCTTTCAGGTGCTATCACTACTCGTTCTACACGAATACCGTTAATTTCGTTTTTAAGTATCGTTTGGGAAGTATGCTGTGCACCGGCCGCTGGTTCTGTGTTCAGAAGGACGAGCGGGATTCCATGGTTACTCATGATTTATAGTTTTCCAATTTAGGCAATAATCGCGGACGTATCAATAAACCCATCCGATTGCTGACGCCAGAAGTTGGCATAAATTCCAGATCTGGCGATTAGTTCTGCGTGTGGGCCTTCCTCAACAATCTTGCCGTTGTCCATGACGATAATGCGATCCATTTTGGCAATCGTTGACAGTCTATGGGCAATGGCAATGACTGTTTTGTCCTGCATTACGTCTATGAGTGATTGTTGAATTTCTGATTCAACCTCACTGTCCAATGCACTTGTGGCCTCATCCAAAATCAGTATGGGGGCATCCTTTAAAATCACCCGCGCAATAGCTATTCGTTGCCGTTGACCGCCTGATAGTTTTATTCCTCGTTCGCCAACATGTGCATCGTATCCAGAGCGGCCTTTCTTATCTTGTAGCTGTTCGATAAACGAATGTGCTCTTGCTTTCTTGGCGGTGGCTATGAGTTGTTGTTCGTTGGTGTCATCGCGTCCTAACAGAATGTTATCTTTTACAGATCGATTCAATAGTGACGCTTGCTGAGCTACCATGCCGACTGCTGCACGCAAGCTGTCTTGATCCACCTCGCGGATATTCTGGCCGTCGATAGAGATAGTGCCTTTTTCCGCTTCGAAAAATCGCAGCAAAAGGTTTACTAGGGTTGATTTCCCGGCACCGGATCGACCCACTATGCCTACCTTTTCACCAGGGCGTATCGACAGTGAAATATTGTCTAATCCACCGTGCTTGAGCCCGTAATGGTGCTGAAGATCTTTTATCTCAATGGCACCTTTAGTAACGTTTAACGTAGGCGCATTTTCAGATTGAGGAATTTCTATTGGCTGACCGATGGTGAGTAGGGCTTCGCGCAGAGAACCAATGCGTTGAAACAGCCACCAGATAGAATCGAGAATCCAGTCCGCCATTGTGGTAATTCTTAGAGATAATGCGATGGCCGCTGAAATGACACCAATAGTGGCAGCGTCTACCGACCATAGCCAAATGCCATAACCGACGAAACCCACCATGACGACGGCTTCCAGCGTTACCAGTATGGTCCGTAATGCGGTTCCAATCTGGCGCGTCTTAAACAATGCTTCCCGGGTGTTTTCTAAAGACACACGTTGTTCTTTAGCAATCTGATCTTTGGGTGCGAATAGTTTTAAGGTTTCGAAATTTGAAAAACTATCGACAACAGTACCCACCAGCGCAGACTTTGCCGCTTGAAAATTATGCTGCGCGGGTATCATCCGCGGCATGATCCAAATGAGTACACCAATATATAAAGCCAGCCACAACAACAGTGGCAGAGCGAGCCACAATTCGGTTCCCGCCATCAGTGCTACCACACCGATCATATAAACAACCCCGAAGGCCACAGCGTTCAGAGTGGTATGGATAGAATCGGCGACGTGGTTGCCGATATCAACCAATCTGCCTGATGTTCGCCCCGTTAAATCTTCCTGAAACCAGCCGACGGATTGTCGAATCAAATGATCATAAGCACGCCATCGAACGAGCGTTGCGGCATTGCAGTTGAATGAAATATCGTTGACGGCAAGACGTAGAAATTGCGCCACGGGCCGGACCACAAGAATGACCAGAGCTGCAATCAAAAGCCCTGTACCTTCTTCTTCCCATAACTGAGAAGGGTCGCTCGACGATAATATGTCGACAATTTGTCCAGCGTATTGAATCAACCAGACTTCTATGCCGGCGGCAAACACCGTTGCAAGCACGCTCGCCAAGATGACGCGCCACATAGGCTTAATATGAGCCTTTAGGTAAGGCAGTAATTCTTGTTCAGGTCTGTCCGCTGTCAGATTGTACGGATCGAACAGATTCAGAAACCAGCGTGTTGTACTCTCGTAAATTCTTCGAATGGGTACACCTATATGAAGGTTGGAGTTACCAGAAAAATTCGCTATGGCCGACCGATCGCATTAATGCTTCGACGTAATAGTAATCACCATAAGGCAGTAGATTGTTTGCCCGTCCAAGCCCAACAAATGCAGCGCCGTCCTTAAGCAATCCTTCTGCGTCCGGGTCATGGGTTAAGTCGCAGTTCTTCACCAGACCGTGAAGCATCTTGTCGGCCAGGGCAGTGTACTTTGTACCGTTTTCGCTCTCTCCATAACAACGCGCGAGCGTATACAGACCGGCAGCGGTTATAGCACCGGCTGATGAATCACGATAGGGCTCAGCATCTTTGGGTAAGTTGTAATCCCAAAGTGGAACGCCGTCTTCGGGAAGATGTGCGGCAACGTAGTCCGCCATTTTTGCTGCGGTATCCCGGTATTCAGATATACCGGTGTAGAGATAGGCTTGTGCAAAACCATGAACGGCCCAGGATTGTCCCCGTGACCAACAGCTTTCGTCGCTCAAACCTTGATGCGTAAAGCCTGCCATGGGTTCGCCGGTTCGTGGGTCAAACTCGTAGGCATGGAATGAACTGTAGTCATCACGCACCAGATATTTCCGACTTGTTTCCAAGTGCATGTTGGCAATGTCGGAAAAGGATGACTGACCGGTTTCTCGGCCTGCCCAAAACAACAATGCCATCGCTTGCATACTGTCTATGTTCAGTGTGCCGGTCTTACGCGCCATAAACTCCGGACCATCACGAAGCATTGGATTCCAGCACATAACAAATGGCATTGGTTGACGCCAGCGTGCCGCTAGGAAGTCAGCGGCTCTAAGCGCCATTTGGCGGGACTTTTCGTTGCCGGTAAGTGTGTAATCGGCAACGGTTGATAGAGAAAATAGAAATCCGAGATCGTGATCGTGCCATCGGGGATGCTCCAGTACTGTATTAAAGTACTCTCTACGCATACACGCACTATTCTTGAGTCGTGAGTCGCCGGTCAGTGAGTACGCAAGCCACATCTGTCCCGTCCAGAAGCTTGCGACCCATTCGTCAGGAATACAAAACGCGTAGCGGGTCGTACCCGGAATTCCCATTCGCGGGTTACGTAGACCGAAGCGCGGAACTAACGCAGAAATTTTATCGACAGCGCGATTAAGCGCTTGTTGAAAATCATCCCTATGGGCCGTGGGAGGTTGATATAACTCCAGGGCTTCGTAGGAGACGTTGTTGTCGCTATCCTGTTTTAGTTCCATAGGTACAAATTCCGCTTGTGTATCAGGAGAAGGCGATACCGCCGTTGATATCGATACATGTGCCATTAACGAACGCAGCTTCGTCTGATGCTAGATAAGCGACCAGATTGGCGCAGTCCTCTGAACTGCCTTCACGTTTTAATGGCGTAGCGTTGGCAACATTTTTACGAACTTCATCTTTGGTGAATGTGTTGTGGAAATCGGTATCGATCATTCCGGGGCAGAGAGCATTGACACGAATACCCGGGCCTAATTCTTTAGCCATAGCGCGAGTCATTGTCATAACAGCGCCCTTGGATGCTGCGTAGATTCCGGCACCTGGACCACCACCATCACGACCGGCAAGAGAGGCGAGGTTAACGATAGAACCGCTGCCTGCCATATGTGCCAGAGCTTCGCGAACAATGAGGAAGTTTGACGTATGGTTCAAGTCCATAACTTTTCGGAAGTGATCAAGTGACATCTCGCTCATAGGTACGCGTTCTACCAGGCCACCTGTGACATGAACAACGATATCAATGCCGCCGAAGGTTTCAGCCGTTTTACCAACAAACGCTTTGACTTCAGACTCGACTGTCATATCACCTTGCATTGAGAATGCACGGTCGGCACCAATTTGCGCTACCGCACTCTCGGCACCATCAGCTGATGAGTGGTAATTGATGGCGACGTTTGCGCCGGCTTCTGCTAGACGCACGGCACAAGCGCGTCCTATATCGCGGCCACCACCTGTGATGAGCGCGGTTTTACCGGATAGGTTCATTAAAAACTCCTGAGTTAACTGTCGCGCGTTATTCGCCGACATTAAAAGATTTAGGGATAACGATTTTAAAACTTCGCTCGTCTGCGTCAGAAAAATACAAGTCGCAATCGTAGCCTTGGTCATCAAGAAAATTGAAAATTCTTTTGGGTTCATCAAGGCGATAGGGGACGAGAAGAACGGCCACACGATGTCTGATTGCGCGTGGAAATTTTGCATTCAGGCAAGTACTAACAGGTAATCCCTCAAAATCAACAGGATCAACTCCCTCGAAGCCGGTGTCTTGCGTTAGGGTTCCAGCGCCAGCCTCAGACCAAATGATTTGTCCGTAGAAACCAGCCTTTTCTCCGCTATAGCGAAAGGTTGTATCGCCCAGTTGCATCGGAGCATTGACGTGCATACGCCAATCGAGTTCTACCGGTTCGTTCGTATCAACGGTATCGACGATGACGAAGTAACTATCATGAACAAAATAGACGTCTCGCTCTACTTTTGTTACCGACTCATTTAATGAGCGATAAGCCATGGTGGCATCAGCAGACAACAATATGTGATCGTCATGCTCTTCAGTTCGCGTCAACTTGCCGGTGGCCTGGAGTGTTCTTGACTTGTCACGGTCTGCATACTGACCCTTTCCATCAATCAATATGGCGTTCTTAGACACAGTTTGACGGCGCCATTTCTGGTGCATAGAACTATTAAATGCAACGTAGTGGCCCGATTGAATGGCTAAATCTTCACCAAAAGCCGATAAGCAAAACGCGTTTTGGTCGCCATGCGAATGACTTATGGAACCATAGGGCGACGATTTCATAATGAACGAAATATGCTCATCCGGATTGTCCAGTTTGTGTTGAATAGTTGCCCAACCGATGCCATTGAAGCAGCGTAATTTAGGAATATCTGTAGGGGCCACAGCTTCTACTTGCGGAAAATCATGACGGTAAACCATGTCGTCGAAGTTGAGGTCCCACCATCCCCAGTTGTAGAACGCTTTTTCTGTTCCCGGATCGTTGCGTTTAATCTCTTCGAAGTACCATTGGTAGACAGGGTTGCCTGTCACTCCAGCAAACTGACGGACGTTATAGCCAACTTTAAGACACGGAAGATCTCCCATCGTACTGTCGTCGCCAAACGTTGCGCGCCTGATATCCGGTGGCTTGGTGTAAAACGGAAAGTCAGCGGTTTTTTGCAAGAACGGTCGCTGGTATAGATCGATTCCGGAATAACTTTTCAGTAAATTGGCCGCATCGATAAGATAAGCAATTCCGGTCATCCAGTAGTGCGGGCCTTCAGCCCATCCGCCATCGCTATCTCCCCATGGAGAATAAACGGTCGATAAAAATTCGATAGAGTAATCCAGCCACTCTGTTGCTTCTTCTTCTTCGTGCAGTAACGCTATCGCTGCCGGTAGTAATACAGCAGATACAGCTCGTACCGCGTGACTGTCGTAGGGAAATAATTGAATTCTTGCGTGGTCAATAATGTGATCAGCTATTTCACGCGTGCGGGTGAGCAGGGCTTCTCGGACCTTATCGCGTTCATCAGCAGATAAGTCGTCGTGTAGCCAGTCATAACCCCATGCTAGAGCAAGCGTGACACGAAATGCCCATTCGTCAGTGTAGGTGCGCGCTGTTGTTCCAGTCGGATTCCAACTTGCAGCTTCCAGAAGCCACTCTTTGGCACAAGCAGTTAGTTCAGGATCGTTTTTAACCCGTCCCGCGATGGCTAGGTGACGAATGGCGTACAAGAGTTCCTGACAGTCTATGTAAGTTTGTCGCCATATCGGAGCAACACGCTGATGATTCGGGTAGCCGGCTGGCTCTTGCATAACATCGCGTTCTGTCCACGGCTTTACTGACTTCTCTATAAAGTCGCTCCATCCGCAATGTTGGCTGTCCTTGGCAACAGCGGCAGAAAATTGGGTGATTTTTTCTGGATTTAACCAGAGTCGGGGATGCGCTACATCAAATGATGCGCGTCGATCTGCCCGGTTTGGAATAGGGGTGTTTGGTAGTCCGTTTGTTATCTCGAAGCGGCGCGTCTCACTCCATGTGGTTAGCGCGCATTGGTTCTCTTCGGACCAAACGGCGTACGACCAACAATAGCTACCCGCTTGCAAAGCGACGTCGGGTGTAAAAAAGTTTATCGCTATGTCGGTAAATGTTTTTGTATTGTCGGGCGTATAGCTTTCGTCACTTGAAATGCGAAGAACATAACTGGCCTCGTCTTCAATGACTGGCATCCAGGTGAATCTGGGCGGATTTTCTACAATCTCAGATTGTTGATCCGGTCGATAACCGATGTTCATTTTACCGGCACGAGGTTCGTCAAGCGCCTGTGGGGCCGTACTCGAATTAACGCGGGACGACATGTTGACTTAGATTTCCAAAAAATATGTGAGAAGAATGGGTGCCGTTGCCGGCACCCATCGTTTTATCTGACTACACCTTAGGTGTGATCATTTAGCGTACTGACGATCGTAGGCAGATTGCATGACCGCGAGCACTTTGCCCAAGCCTTGCTTTTCCAGTTGTGCAGTGTAGTCATCCCACTCTGCTTCAACATCGCCGTTACCCAAAACCCAAGCTTGCTGACGTTCCAGCATGTAATCGCGAACGGATCCCCAGTGACGGTCATAGACCTTTTGCTCTTCCTGGTTAAAAGCGACACCCAGGAATTGATCGATCAGGTAGTCACCTTCGTCATACAGCTTGATGCCTTCGAGAGCGAACTCATTTGACCATTGGATTTCATAACCATAGTCCTGGAAATAACCACGACCCTGTAGCTGAGATCCGACTTGGTAAAGTGAACGGTTAACAGGACCTGCATCGAGGAATTCCTGCTTAAAGATCGCTTTGCCGTCAACCATGTCGTAGTGCATGCCTTCAACACCGAAGTTGGCTAGTCGTCGTCCTTCTTCAGTGAACCAGAAGTCGAAGTATTTGATGGTCTCAACAGCGTGCTTGTTGGTACCGCCAATTGCCCAACCGTCTGGCTTGATAGGGATACGACGATGCTCTTCAATGCGCGCGCCGCTAACAGAGGCTGGCGGTGCCATTGCTTTGAATTCAAAACCGTCAATTTCAGATGACAGACGGTTGTATCCAGATGTGGATGCAAACCAGTCATGCGTTGAACCACCCAAGTTTTCACTCAGGAGGAAGTCACGTGCGGAGCTGCCGCGTGTGAAAATTTCAGCATCGATCAAGCCTTCTTCGTACCAACGAGCCAGGTTCTTGATGCCTTCACGGTATCCTTCGCCAGCGTATGGGTGGGCCATTTTTCCGTCTTCAACCATGAAGTCATGGTAGGTGTCAGAACCGGAAGAACGTCCGTCCCATAACGTAACAAGACGAATGAGTTCTGGCCATTGGCGTGCGAAGTAAGGTACTTCGTCAGCGATACCGTTGCCGTTAGGATCTTGAGTTTTGAATGCACGAAGTACGTTCTCGTACTCTTCGACAGTTTGTGGAACTTCAAGGCCCAGCGCGTTCAACCAATCTGTACGGACCCAGTAAGCTCTACCGTATTTGCCGTCTGGCAGGTAAGGGATGTAGTACATCTTTCCATCAGCAGCGGAAATAGCTGCCGCGATTTCTGGCTTTTCATCGAAGAATTTTTTTAAGTTTGGTGCATGCTCTTCGATGAGATCGTTCAAAGGCAAGAATGCGCCTTCAGGACCGTACTGGTTAACGAAATCTTTGATTCGGCTTGAACCAACGATATCCGGGATTTCACCCGAAGCCAACATCAGATTGAGTGCTTCAGTTTTACCTGAATTCTCATCGTTACGGATGTTAGCGCCGACAGTGACATCGAGAAGATGAACGTTAGTCCACTCTCTAGCCTGCTGTTCTACTGGCCAATCTTCTTTGTAGACCGGGTAGCGGGCGTGATTCATTTGAATTGTCAGTTCCAGCGGATCGCCGTCGACAATTTTTAGTTTGCCATGATGGTCAGCAAGCAATGGCGTGGTGGTCGCCATGGCTGCCGCAATGGCGGTTGAAAGTAACAGTTTTTTCATGTGCTCCTCCTAATTTAGAGATGATTTACTACTTAATACAACAATGGTTTACTACTCTTTAACGCCCCCGAGAAGAATTCCCTTCTCGAAGTATTTTTGAATCCACGGATACACAAGTAATACCGGGATTATCGAACAAACTATGATGGCTGCTGTGACGGTCTCAGCGCTGTACGCAGCGTCGAGTTGGGTCATCGCAAATTCATCGTTATCACTCAGGTTCGCCAGCGTATGACGTAAAAAGACCTGCAACGGAATTTTCTCTTCACTTTTTAACAGGACCATGGCCCAGAAGAAACCGTTCCATCGAGATACTATACAAAACAGAGTAATTGTCGCAATCGCCGGTTTGGACAGTGGTATGAATACTTTCCACAAAACCTGAAAATCATTGGCCCCGTCCATACGTGCTGCCTCTTCGAAGCTTTCCGGTATAGCTTCAAAGAAATTGCGCAGTAGGATAATGTTGAAAGCATTGATAGCGAAGGCCAGAATGATTCCGAACATACTGTCCAGTAATCCAAGGTCGCGCATATTCAGATAAAACGGAATAAGCCCAGCGTTGAACCACATCGTGAACGCTATGAATAAATTAAAAAATCGTCGTCCAAAGAGTTGTGGGCGCGATAACGCATAAGCACCTGGAATGATAAACAGCAAACTCATTATGGTGCCGCCTATTGTATAAATAAACGTATTGCGGTACGAAGTCCAGAACTCCGGCTGCACGAGAATATACTTATAAGCTTCTGTGGTTAGCTGAATGGGCGTTATTACCACCTTGCCAGCTTGTGCAGCAAATCCCGAACTAAAAGAGACGGCAGCGATATAGATAAACGGATACAGAGTCGCAATAGTAAACATACCGATAAGTATCGATACGACTATGGCAAAAAACTTATCGCCGCGAGAGTAGAGGTTCCAGTTCAACATCTATTTTCCCCTACCACAAAGACGTGCGCGAATAGCGCCGAGACAAACCGTTAGCGATCATCACTAGGACGAAGGCGATAACAGCGTTGAAAAGACCAGCTGCGGCCGCAAAGTCGTATTGACCACTTTGTAAGCCTTGCCGGTAGACAAAGGTATTAACCACGTCAGCAGTGGAGTACGTTGCCGGCTGGTATAGCAGTATTATCAACTCGAACGATACCTCCATCACGTTGCCTATGCGAATGATCAGCATGATGATGATGGTTGGTAGGATGGAGGGGATGGTGATCTTCCACATCATTTGCCAACGATTCGCGCCATCAACAACCGCGCTTTCGTAAAGTGAAGGGTTAACCCCCGCGATGGCCGCTAGAAAAACGATTGAGCCAAAGCCTGCTTCCTGCCATATTCCCGTGCCGACGAATATTGGGCGGAACCATTCCGGTTTGGTCAAGAAGTAGATGGAGTCGATGCCGAACCAACCCAGGATGGTGTTAACAACACCGACCGAAGGAGAAAACGCCGTGATAACGATGCCGGCAATAATTACCGATGAAATAAAGTGAGGCAAATAAACAATCGTTTGCGCCGTCTTTTTATAAGTGGCATGCAGCACTTCGTTAAACATTAACGCAAGAATGATCGGTGCCGGAAATCCAAAAAGTAGATTGAGAGCGCTGATCTTGACGGTATTCCATACAGCACGTATGAATTGGTCGTTATCAAATAGGTATTGAAAATGTTCAAAACCTATCCACGGACTTTTCGCGACACCTCGAAAAATTGAGTAGTCCTTAAATGCGATTTGCAGCCCGTACATGGGTTTATATAAAAAGACTATGAACCACACAATCACGGGCACTAGCATCAAATATATCTGCCACTCGCGTCGCAGATGATGCAATATTTTTTGAATACGGGATTCCTGATTCATGGTCAGGATGCTCGCTGTCCGATTGCGAGGCCGGTGTCGATATCGAACAACTTCACCTGCTCAGGCCTCACTGAAAACTGAGAAACCTCATACAGAGATTCAAAATAACCTTCGGTTTCGGTTTTTATGATGAAGGTGTTGTTGCCTAACGTGGTATGGAGTAGGGCTTCTGATCCTAATGTTTCTACAAGATCAAGTTCAACTTTGATAGCTTGCTCGTCGATATCGTGTACCTGCGCATGCTCTGGTCTTATGCCTACCGTCACTCGTGAACCGATACGGTGTGCAACGTCTTTAGAGGCGGGCAGAGGTAGTAGTTGACCGGCTATTTCAGCCACAGGGGCAACACTGCTACCGCTAATCTTTGCTTCGAACTGATTCATCGGTGGGGACCCGATAAACCCGGCAACAAAGGTGTTGGCAGGGTTCAGGAACAACTCCATGGGTGTACCGATCTGTTCGATGATGCCGTCGTTCATAACAACGATGCGATCAGCAAGCGTCATGGCTTCCACCTGATCGTGCGTGACGTAGATGCTCGTGACTTCGAGTCTTTTATGAAGTCGTTTAATCTCGGCGCGCATTTGGGAGCGAAGCTTCGCATCTAAATTAGATAGCGGTTCGTCGAACAGGAATACTTTCGGGTGTCGGACGATGGCACGTCCCATGGCAACTCGTTGCCTTTGTCCACCCGAAAGGTCCGCAGGTCGGCGCTCAAGGTAAGGCGTCAGCCCAAGAATTTCGGCAACCTCGGCGACCATTTTCTGAACTTCGGCCTTGGGCGTTTTTCTGATTCGCAGTCCGAATGCGATGTTATCGGCAACATTCAGGTGAGGGTACAAGGCGTAATTTTGAAACACCATGGCGACATCACGATCTTTTGGCGCAACCCGATTAACTGTTCGATCACTGATAGAGACCGTGCCATCGGAAATCTCTTCCAGTCCTGCAATCATTCTGAGCGTTGTAGATTTGCCACAACCGGATGGTCCGACCAGCACCACAAACTCATGTGGGGCTACCTCGAGATCAATCGATTTAACGACTTCGATGTCGCCGAATCGCTTGACTAGTTGTGAGAGCTTTACACCTGACATGCTGTTGTTTCCTGCCAAAAAATATTCACGTTAGTAAGCGACGCGTCGCCCGGCTCTTGAACGGCGAGAGGGCAACGCCTGGTTTTCAATGAATTCAAGAAGTGTTGGATTGGTTGCAAACTGCTGTATTTCCTGCTCCAGAGAGCCGATGTGAGCAACCAGTGCCTCTTCCGCTGCAGCCGCGTCTTGTTGGCGAATGGCTTCCACGATTGCCTGATGCTCTTTAAGTACAGCAGGGCCTCGCCTAATATTTTTAATGCGCTTGAGATGGCGCATGCGGTTTACTTCGGCTTGCGTTCTCAATAAGTTTTCCCATACACCGGGCATGCCGGCCATCGTAAAAAAACTGCGATGTAGCGCTTGATCGAGCTTAAAGAACAGGACGTAGTCGTCGGCATCAAGCGCTGCTATTTGCTGCTCGATGATCTCGTCAATGTTCTCAATATGGGACGGGTCGTTTGAGTGTGTTGCCGCGCGCTTTACCGCCCCGATTTCCAGTTGTAGACGCGTGAAACACGCCTCTATATATTTGTTGATGCGTATGACTGTCACATATGTGCCGCTTTTGGGCACAATTTCGACCAGTCCGTCTATTTCGAGCCGTATCAGAGCTTCGCGCACCGGCGTTTTACTGGCGTTTAGAACATCCGCAATTTCTTTCTCTGAGACCAATTGACCGGGACGCAGTCGAAGAGCCACAATTTCATCGCTCAGGATGCGGTAAACCTGCGACGCGAGTGGTTCTTTCGCATCTAGTTTGAAGTCCTGCAGTAGATCTATCAGTGCTATCGCATCGCCTGACAGAATGGGTGCAACAGAGCCCGCCATAACTGGTCGTCTAGCATACTTGGAGTGCGAACTAATATATCTGTTTATATTTCTGATGTATATGTTTTTTTCGAGAATCAAAAATATTTGATTGTGCGAAATAATTCTTATAGGAAAACATCAATGATTTGACTCATCACACCGCCTCTCAAAAGGCAGAAGGACGTTCGCTTAGTTGAGCCTCAGCCATTCGTTTTAGCTGGAGTAGGGTGGGTAAGTTAAAACTACTCGACAACCGTGTCCCGGTTCGCTCTCAATGGACAGATTGCCGTCAATGAGTACGGCCTGCTCACGAAGACCAATAAGACCGTAATGACCCGAAGCAACCTGTTCGGTATTAAAGCCCACGCCATCGTCAACGATCTCTAGTTGAAATGCGGGTGTTGGTGATTCATCCGTCGAGTGCTGCTCGACGGAATCCAGGTTAATCGTCACTGTATTCGCTTGCGCGTGTTTTTCGATATTGCGTAATGCTTCTTCGGCGACGCGATAGACCGTTTCACCTCGTTCGTCTTCCTGATGGACGGTATCAGGATTGATATGTAAGGAAAAATTCAGGCCTGACCTTGCGCGAAAGCGTTCAACCAGTTCATATAAGGCAGCAGAGATACCTTTGCCTTGAACATTGTCGGCACGAATCTCCAGAATAGCTTCTCGTGCTTTTGTTAAGCCGCTGGTGGCAACGTCCTCTGCGCGTCGAAGTTCCTCTTCAATCTCTTCATCAGATATTTTATTTCGGATTTTTCTGACAAGTCTTATTTGAGTGAGCACTGCCATCATGGAATGAGCCAGCGTGTCGTGCATGTCACGTGCGAAGCGAAGTCGCTGCTGCGTCAGTGCAATCTCTCTTGATTCTGCAGAGAGTCTTTTTATATCGTTTGTTCGATCTTCAACACGTTGGTCTAGCTCAGCGTTGAGCTGCATGAGTGTGTTTTTCTCCTTCTGCAAATTGCTGATGGAATCTGCTAACACCTCACTAATTCGAGTGATATCGCGTGTTCCGGTTAAGGATGTGTGATCGAACTTTTGACCACCTGCAACCTTCTTTGCTCCTTCCGACAAATTGCGTAGATGTCGAGTGAGTCTGCTGACCGCATAGACAATCAGTAAAGCTGCAAGAGCTCCTGCGAGCAGAATAGTCAGAAAAACAAATCGTTTTGTGGACTGTCGTGCCGCAACCGCACGCATGCTCTCACTGCGAACCGTTACCTTCCAGTCCAGGGTTTGTGCGTTGTTATGCGCAGAACTTTGTGTGCCGATTAAATATTTCCCTTGTTCTGTAAAGGTGGAATGGTCATTTATGGTCAGGTCGACTAAATCTTCTGGGCCAGTCAGTATGGCGTCATTTTCGGAAGCCAGTATTAGTTGAACTTCTGAAGTGTTAGAGCCCAGGCCATTGAGACTCAGTGCTTGTAAATACTGTATCCAAGTCCAGGAAAGTTGAGCGCCTAGAACCGCAACTGTCATCCCGCTTTCATCGGTGACTGGCGCTGCTAGATCAATTACCTTGAATGGATTTCCTTGGTGCGGTTTGGGCAGAAATTGCTGCAGCAATTTTTCATTGTGAACATCCCCTATGTACGCGTCCACAGACCCGCCTTTAAACCACGATAACGTGGATAAATTTTCACCGATCAATACGCTATCAGCAGCGGCAAAAACCTTACCTTGATTATTAGTCAGACCGATCCAGTTCAGTTCAGGGTATTGAGCTCGAACGGAATCCAGGGTACGTCGAAGCTCTGCAGGAGTTTGTTGTCTTTGGCTAAGCTGAGCTGCGGTCAGCCGTATCACGGAAAGACGGCTTTCGAGATTTGCAGCTAATTCTCTATGTATTTGCACCGCGTACTGTTGAAGCGATTGCTGTGCAGACTGTTGGAAATAGCGTTCCGCTTCTTTTGCAACCAACCACGCACAGAGCGGGGCAAGAAATACAAATATAGCCAGCACAACCCAACCTATTCTGGCTGCTAAAAATTTTCGTGGGTTAAAGTTGTCTAACACACGGCATACCGTTGAATTATCTCAGAATGACTTTCGACACTGTACAGCGCATACCAGTAGGTGCCTATATTTGGTCGACAGGATTTATGCAGTATTAGCGGCTGCCTTTATCGCTAGCCCGATTCATCAGTATTTGTGGCACTACCCACTGACAGAATCCTGCAGCTAATCGCCGTTGTTCAGCCTACCATACTTCCTGGCCTATCTCTTCCGCTAGGCAGCGAGGGTATGTGGAGGTTTTTGGTCAGGCCAAGGATGGTGTGGAAGCAGTTGAGCTAGCAAGCGACCTGAGGGCAGATGTCCTTATCCAGGATCTGAAAATGGCTCGGCGGAGCACTACTAGCTCCGAATACCCCCGCTGGCGTAGGACGTACTAATGAGAAATACCTGTGATGCTTTGATCATCGAAGACGCAATAGAGGTTGACGTATCAGGCTGAATATTCAGAGTACTTCCATCCAAGAGCTCAATGGCTAGGAATCCGTCACTATCCACCGTTATGACACTATGGGTACCAATCACTGATCCAGTCTCAAGCGCCAGTCCTGTTTGATCAACCACGCGGCCGCGGGCGAAGATCACTGTGCCGATCGTTCCAGATGTGTTGGTCTCGGCTGTAATGGTATTGTGCTGGAGTGTGTTCGCACTGTCTGAAACGCGCGACGCATCGATATGCACGTTGCTTGAAAACGATGCCAGGCAGAATACGAATGGAATGCCCAGCCATCGAGTTTTGGTTGAAAACATTACCGCTCCCAAGTGACTTGATCTCTGAACGTCTATGCGTTCTTCCAAGTTCCGGTTGAAAGACCTATGATCTGCAATTTGCGCGACAGTTAACAGGCAACGAAAGTCACTATTTAGTCACTGGTTTTCCGTTAAAAGTAATTGGGGGGTGGAAAAACCCCGGAAATGGCAAATAAAGTGACTTTAGTCACTTCCATTTGGTAGGCAGGAGAGAATTGACAACGGTCATAGCTTTTCGGGGATCCTTTCTGCCTGTCTGAACTCTCTTTAATCTGGTATAAGAGCTGGGCGCATTCTGGCGGTGTAACAGTGGAGAGACGCGGTGACTCAAACCCCACCGGATAAAGATTCTGGACGTCCGATCCGGTTAATGGTGGTAGATGATCAGCCGGTGATTTTACGTGGCCTGTCGATGATTCTGGACGCCGAACCGGATATCGAGGTAGTTGCGCAGGCTCAGGACGGTATAGAGGCTGAGCGCATGGCACTTGAAATTCTGCCCGATGTCATCGTTATGGATCTGAATATGCCGCGACAGGGTGGTGTAGTCACCACGCGTAATATCTCCGCGGCGCACCCCGAGATTAATATTATTGTTCTTACTACCTTTGACGACGATGACACCGTCTACGAAGCTGTTCGAGCCGGGGCGTTGTCCTATTTGCTCAAGGATGTCTCGGAAGACGAGGTTGTGGCAACGGTGAGGGCTGTGCAGGATGGTAAGACCCATCTTTCCCCTCGTATTGCTCGAAAAATAATGGACCAGTTTCGAAATTACGACCTTACAAATCCAGAATTAAAAGCCGACGAAACACCCAAATCAGATACCGTGTCTATCGCACGTTCCAGCGAATCAGATCGCTCCGATACGGATACAGAATTAGCCAGACTCACTGACAAAGAACAACAAATACTGGAGCTGATTTCTCAAGGACTTAGCAATAAACAAATTGCTGCTTCTGTCTTTTTAGCAGAAGGCACCGTCAAGAATTATGTCAGTCGAATTATGGACAAGTTGCACACGCGTAGTCGAACAGAGCTGGCGATTCATGCCTTAACTAAGCGTTGAGATGATTAGCGAAAAATCTCGAGAAGCCTAAACCAAAAACGGGTTTAAGAGGTTTGATCCACTTAGGGCTCATCCTGAAAACGATACGACACGTCCTGCTGAACGCCTACAAAATTAACTGTTTTACCTGCCAAGTCTTGCACGGGTGATAGCGTTAATTCATTCCAGAATTCTGAACCATCCTTGCGGTAATTTTTCAAAGTGACCGTAATAGCCTGGCTAGCGGCTATTGCCTCATCGATTCTTCTAATACTCTGCGCATCTGTATTTTCGCCTTGTAAAAACCGGCAATTTTTTCCAAGAATATCTTCGCTGGAGTAACCGGTCATACGCTCCATTGCGCTATTGACATAGGTGATTGGGTTGTCTTCCTGGGCTGGGTCGGTGATTATCAGACCATGCACCATAGATTGCTGCACGACATAGCCAATGGCGTTTAGCTTGGAGTGATAACGCTCGTTAAACAAATCGGTCACCACTTTAGCCAGACGGGTAAGCCCATCGCGTTGACTGCGTGTAAGCTTACGTGGCTTTGTGTCAATCACGCATAAAGTGCCTAATGCGAAACCATCAGGAGTAACGAGTGGTTTTCCCGCATAGAACCGAATATGAGGTTCGCCTGTCACTAGTGGATTGTCGAGAAATCGATCATCTAAACTGGCATCTTCTACTTCCATCAACGCGTCCGGGTTTTGTATCGCATGGGTGCAGAATGCGATATCGCGTGATGTTTCGTGGGCTGGTAACCCGGTGCGAGACTTGAACCATTGGCGGTCCGGGTCAATAAGGCTAATCAATGCAATGGGCGTTTCGCACAAATCGGCGGCCACCTGTGTAATACCGTCGATGACATCGTCAGATGGCGTGTCAAGAATTCCATAACGTTTGAGCGCGTCGAGTCGCGCGGATTCGTTGGAGGGTATTGCAGCTATTTTCATAGAGTCCCTAAGGTACTAACTATTAGGCACAGATTTTCATCCATGTCATTTCAGGTGATGACCTAATACACATACAGGCGCTCGTCACCAGCTAGTGAGTACGACCGTCTTTCCAATAAAGAATATTCGCGTGATTGCAACGAAGATACAACTTACCAAAGTCACTTTCTTTGATTGAATATCATCGAATTGGTATGCTCGTTTCAGCCACGCCTTGCATGAGAACAATTAACTTTCATCAGCCGTGCAGAATAGAATCAAGGGTACAATGCTTGGCCGGCAACTAGCATATTGTGGAACGATGAAACAGCGAAATCTTGGACAAAATGGAGGCTCTATCGGCCGGGTTGGCTATGGCGCTATGTCGTTCACGGATTTTTATGGTCCTGCCTCAGACGAAGAATCCATGAAGGTCCTGGATGCCTGTGTCGAACTTGGCATAACTCACGTTGATACGGCAAACGTCTATGGCATGGGCCGCTCAGAAACCGTTATTGGACAGTGGTTGAAACAACGTGGTGGCGATGTGCCGTTCACTATCGCCACTAAAGTGGGCATCACCCGAGATCCCGATCGACGCTTTAATAACGATCCTAAACACCTGCAACAATCATTAGATGAGAGCCTCGGCCGACTCGGTGTTGAAGCCATAGATCTCTACTATGTACATCGACGCGATACGCGATATGAAATCGAAGAGGTCACGGAAACTCTGGCGGGGTTTGTAAAGGCCGGCAAGGTCAAGGCCATTGGCTTTTCGGAGATTGCTCCATCGTCATTGCGTCGGGCGCACGCTGTACATCCCATCGCGGCGGTGCAGTCTGAATATTCGCTTTCAACCCGTTCGCCGGAACTGGGCTTGATTCAGGCTTGCGCTGATATTGGCGCTTCCATGGTTGCTTTTTCACCGGTGGGCCGTGGTTTGCTCACCGATCGTCCGCATCAAGCTGGCGATATCGAAAAGTTGGACTTCATGAAAGTGAACCCGCGCTTTATCGAACCCAACTTGAGCGCCAATCTGGCATTCAACACTGAATTCAGAGCTTTGGCTGCTGACATGGGTGTAGCTGCAGCGTCCCTGGCTATTGCGTGGGTTTTACATCAGAACGACAACATCATTGCTATTCCGGGAACGCGCAAAATTGAACATCTGCGCGAACTTACCGTGGGTGCCGATCTGGAATTGTCGCAAGAAGCGCTAGACCGTATTGAAGAGGTCTTACCGGTAGGTTGGGCACACGGCGATCGATATTCAGTCGGGCAGTGGACTGGTCCTGAGCGATATTGCTGATCGCTTTGTCAATCGTGGGGACAACTTTAGTCGTTAAGCTACCCGGCGTCGGCGACTTCAGTTAAAAACTCTGAAAGTGCGGTTGCGCATTTGGCAGTTTGTTCGATATGTTGGAAGTGTCCACATTCTTCCAGCGCGACAAACTTTGCACCAAGTTTGGCAGCCGTCTCTTCAGAGTCTTTCATACGCACCATGCGATCGTTGTCGGATGCGATGAGAAGGGCGGGCACCTGAACGTGATCTAGCTTGTCATTTAGATCGAAGTCGGCACAAGCAAAGTAATCACCGTAAACGACGGCCGATCCGGTCTCGAGCATTCGTTGGCGACCTTTCTCTTTGAAAAATGCACCGGTTTCCTTGTACCAGCTGTATTTAATGATGGCATCAACGGTATTCTCAAAGTCGTTTTGCAAACCTTCAAGAATGGCAGGCGCTACCTGTAGTTTTGCTGCGGAGCCAATAAGTACGACTGCTGCCAGTCGTGGATTTTGACGAGTAGCGACCAATAACGTAATCGCTGCTCCCATGCTGTGTCCGACCAGCACAACCCGCTTGAGATCAAGTGCTTCGATAAATTGTTCAATGGCATCGGCGTAGGCTTCCACCGAGGTGCAGCCTTCGCCGCTACTCTGTCCATGGCCGGGCAGGTCTAAAGAATAAATAGGGTATTGGTCCAGGTCGCCAATGTGGCTGGCAGGCGTTAAGCCCATAGCGCGGGTGACATCATCGACTGAACGCCAAGCTTGTGGCCAATCCTGGTCGCGTCCACCAGCGCCATGCACCAGGCAAACAACTAAATCGTCGTCGCGAGTTTTCGCGCCGTTGATCGAGTAAGCGATCTCGGCGTTCTGAATGTCGATTTTTGGCATGTGCTATCTAGCGCGGTATGTTGCAGAGCAATCTAGAACTGTGTTTTGCAGGAGCAAAGTCAGTGTTCTTAAAAAGCCGTTTAAATCCAGATATCGGAAGAACAATCCCCACCGGGATAACGCGTCTCGTGTGCGCGAGCCGGGCCGTTAGGTTCTTTACCAAAATCAACTAGAAAATCTTCGCGTAGAGTCATTCCGCCATTCTCGACATCGCAGTCGATAATGAACATTTGTCCGCCTTTGTCTTTTATATCCGGGTAGAACTGATTGTCCCAGGTAGAAAACAAGGAGGTAGTGACGTAGAGTCGTTTGCCATCCAGTGAAAGCTGAATCATCTGTGGCGCACCGTGAATTTCGATATCGTTTACGACAGGCGCTTTGCCCAGCAATCCACCCATAAAGAGTTGCCCGGTTAATACGGGATTAGACGGATCGCTAATATCGTATTGACGTAAATCGCCATGTAGCCAATTAGAAAAGTACAGGTACTTATCGTCCATCGATAGCAGAATGTCTGTAATCAAACCTGGCATTGGTACCGGGAAATGTTCAACTTCAATCGGTTCAACATCGATAATTTTTTCAAGTACTACTTCACCTTTATCATCTTTGTACCAGTGATGAATGTTGGAACTCAATGTGGCTCCGACAAATCCGTGTGTGGAGTCAGGCTCGTGGTGAAAGCGCACTTCCAGAGGGATTAAACCGTCGCCACCGAGGTCAACAGATTTCTCAATTTTTCTATTCTCGAAATCCCAGAAGTGGATGTGACGTCCGTATTTACCATCGGCGACGTCGGCTAAATCAAAGCCAGGCATAAACGTATTTGGCGCAGCCCACTCAGTAGATACCATCATGTTGTGGCGTGGCTGATACCAGAAATCGTAGTTGTAGTTCATGCCGGTTATGTCGTTTTCCCAGCGACCGACGATTTCAAATTCTTTGTTTAAGTGCAGGAATCCACCCGGTGCTTTGCCGTCAGCATCACCCAGCATGGAAACGATGATATCGGAGCCTAAGCAGTGAACAGTGTGGGGGGCGCTTAAGTTGGTTTTTTTCTTAATTTCTTCACCGTCGATGGTTTTAAACAACGTCGGATTTCTTGGATCAGTAGCGGTATCGATGATATAGAAATTGCTTGTTCGAACACCGGGCACTATCAGGTACTTGCGAGACATGGTGCCATCTTGATTACAAGAGGAGCATGCGTTCCAACCCATGTGGTGCAACTCGTCTCCGATACCAGGCACTTCACAACGGCTTATAACTTCTCCGTAGGTCTCGCTCTCTGTATCGACGTCAATCGTCGCTAGATAATCCGGTTTCTGGATTCCTGTTCCGGTGTAGATGCAAATCGTGTAAACGACCTTTTCTGCTGGAGCTTTGATAGCGTCCTGCGGCGACGCGTAACCAGGTCCTGGACAGCCGCAAATGCTGCCTTCGGGTGATTCTGTATCTACTGCCGTCATTGAATTCTCCCGCGTTGGTTTTGCCGGTTGGTAACTAGGCTTCGATCGTCCCACTATCACGACACCTGCTTAGCAAACTTTGTCAGAACCGCCTTATAAAGGTTGCTTTCTCAGGTGTACAACAATTTTCATCAGTCAGTCTTTGACTGTGCCGGGGTAAATCTACCCCTAGATTTACTGGAGAATACGTCATACATCTTTGGTTTTCAACTCACGGTTGAATTTTGATCTTTGAGTCTAACTAATGTCGATTTGACGGGCTGATTGCGATAAATTTCACACAGAATCCCTATTTTTTGTTCTTAGTGCTGTTGACTGACCATCGGACCCATTCTCGATACATAATGTATTCAAGTGATTAATAATAATGATTCAGATTTCGACATGAGCGATCCCCAAACGTGCCGTACTTCACGTGCACAAATACGTCGACAGCAGCGCAAGGCCTCATTAGTAGAGGCCGTTGAGGCAGAGCTGGACCAAACAGGTTTGGAGGGGGCGACCCTAGAGCGAGTAGGGGAGCGCGTTGGACTATCTAAAGGCGCTCTGTACTATTACATCGATAGTCGTGATGATTTGCTTACACTTTTACTGGAGGATGTACTGCAACAACAGCGGGAAAAGGGAGAGCGACTCGCAGATTCCACCGCTACACCATTACAACAGTTGCGTAGTTTTGCACATGGCCATGTCAGCGTTATCGTAAATCGCCCTGCAGGGCGAATGATTGTGAGCCATCTGGAGTTGCTGGCGTCTCACCAGAAGTCTACCGAACTACTACAAAAGCAGGATGAGTATGTTCGGGGAATCATAAAGAAAGCTGTCGATGCCGGTGAGCTTCGAGAGATTGCTCCGGTTATCGCGAGTGCAGTCTTGTTTGGCGCTTTGAACACCGTGCCTCGTACTTTCGACCCAAGTGGGCGGTTATCACTGGAAGAAGTGGTTGATGCGGTGCTTGATCTATTATTTCAGGGTTGGCAAAAGTAAAGCTCTAGTTTTAGGGGGTGTTTGTTTTGGCATTTCCGATGGCTATGTGTGGTTAGAACCTTGAGGAGATTGCAGTAAATCTTCAAAAAACCAACCGGCCAATTCGTGCCGACCTGCTACTCCAGCTTTACGATAGACATTAGCCGCCTGTTGTCGAACTGTTTTTTCGCGCGTGTCTCGAATTTCGGCCACTTCACGGAACGATAAGCCTTTTAATAAGCCTAGCACGACGTCTTGCTCGCTGCCGGTCAGCATCCAAGCGTCAAACTGCTTTTGCATTACATCTCGATATTGGTTAGTAATGTTCGGAGACTCAGCATCTACGTCTACGAGTCGACCTCGCGAATTTTCGAGATCTGTTCGCAATTGGGCGAGTGCTGTTTGTTGCTTCCAGAATTCCAGAGCCATCATAATCAGGATGACAAGGCCCGCTAGAAACAGCAGGAAGTCATCAGTCATGTCGATCATGGCTTCACCGTTCGATATTTCTCCCGCAATTTCGGCTGCGTTATCGCCAATGGCGATGAAGACGAATATCAGAATAATGAGTTTTCGCCATCCTAAGGTATTCAGCACACGATTCATGTTGGGTTCAGTCTTGTATTGAAATCAATCGGTTAGCTAGTACGGTACAAATGTCCCAACTCTCAATTAGTACATTTGTACCGTCGGTTCGGGGGCTCCGTACGGCATTTGCGCAATGAAAATGGGTTTGTCCTGAACGATACTGTAAGTGAAGAAACACATGTCAATTCACTGCTGTGAATCCGTTCATCATCAACCTTCTGGAATAGCTGCTCATGTTTTTGAGTTCCACCATCAAATCTAACTCACTTAAACAATTAGGTGGGGCAATGTTTTTTGCGGTGACGATAGCCGGTTGTGATGGTTTCACACCAGCCGCGGTTAATTTCTCTCAAAGTGATTTAGTGCAGGTCGGTGAGGTTTCCACGCTCGACATACAAGGCCGCATAATTTCGTCCCTCCCCGAAAACCCTCCTGAAGTTGACAGTGCGCAGGCCGAATTGGGCAGGTTGCTGTTTTGGGATCCGGTTTTATCAGGTGATCGGGATGTCGCTTGTGCGACGTGTCATCTTCCGGAGAATGGATATACGGATGGGCAAGCTCAGGCCATCGGTGTGGGTGGTAATGGGCGTGGCAGTGACAGGGTCGTAGGGCATACCGGTGTGGTACCTCGCAACTCGCAAACGGTACTTAATACAGCCTGGAATGGCATAGACGTATTTGGCGTATTTAATGCGGCAGCAGCACCGATGTTTTGGGATAACCGCACGCTTGGGCTTCAAGCGCAGGCTATCGAACCGATCCGCTCAACGCAGGAGATGAAAGGCGAATTATTTACTGAGGATTCCATCCTTCCGGAAATAGAGACGCGATTAAATAATATCCCCGCTTATCGCACGCTATTTCTTGAAGCCTTTGGCAGCGCTGATGTTGTCATCGACAATGTTGCATTGGCTCTTGCAAGTTTTCAAACAACGTTGGTCGCTAATAATTCGCCATTTGATCAATGGATGCGAGGAAACGATGATGCCATGACCGAACGTCAGTTGTCAGGCATGCAAGAGTTTGTCACAGCCGGATGCGCCGATTGCCACAGTGGTCCATTGTTCTCTGATTTTCAAACGCATGTGCTAGGCGTACGCGAAGGTGCGCAAGTTACTGAACCCGATAGTGGCGATGGTAATTTTGCGTTCAGAACACCCAGTCTGCGTCAGTTAGCGTTTACTGCTCCTTACTTTCACGCTGGTCAATTTGTAACGATTGATAGCGCTATCAACTTTTACGATGAACGCCGTCGTTCAGAAAATCCCAACGTATCTTCATCCAGTCTCGATGATGAGCTATTGGATGTCCCGGAAATGGACGATGGGAGAGGGGCAATCATCGGCGACTTTTTACAAACACTGAATGATGAATTATTTGATAGAACGATCCCGTCAGAGGTGCCCAGTGGATTGCCACCGGGCGGATTTCCGCCCAGCGGAATGCCGCCCAGCGGATTCTAATTCACTCGCATCCTGCCACGGCCCCGGTGGCAGCGACTGCATTGAGTAAGCCCAACAGGTGCCCATCGGAATCTACGGGCAAAATGTTGTATCGGTAGCAATTATCTGCAGAAACGGTCTCGTCAAAATAGCTGACGCCTCGAGTGAAGCCGATGTAATTGTTGTTGCGTCGAATCTCATAGCCGATGGCCTCGTTGCCAACCGGTCGATTCCAAATGAGTTCAATCGTGTTTGCGCTGTACACGAATACATCAACAGTTGTGGGTTCTGAATGTCTAGTGGGAACAGCATAGTCAGTGTTGGCTGGCGGAGCATCGGCATCCCGCTCACCCGTATTAACCAGAACGACGTCGGTTAAATCACTGCGTGAATCGTCTCCACTAACGGCGCTAACGGCATAGTTGTAGTCGACGCCCGGAACCAATGTATCGTCAAAGTAGCTATTACCGTCTACGAGAGCCAGGAGTTCTCCATTACGGTAGATTTCGTAACCGCTAACGCCGGCAAAGCTTGTTCTTTGAATGCGTTCCCAGCTAACTTCTATCGCTGTGTCGGAGTAAATGGCGACCGCCACACCGACGGGAATCTGAACTTCGCGTTCTACACCGGGTATGAGTTCGGCATAGACGGTATTGCCAAAACATTGGATATCTCCTTCAACAGAAAGCGCACAGAGGCCATTGCCGGTATCGTTAAACTGGGTGAACCTTCCTTCAATGTTTTCGAGCCCATCATTAAAGTTTGAATTGACGCCTGGTTCTTTAACGCATTCAATTTCGCCATCGTTTTGTAAACCACAAACAAATGGATACGGGAAACTAATATCTTGATATTGATTAACGAGTAACGGGCTTGGAACATCCTCACAGATAAACGTACCGTCTTCTAATAGGCCGCAGTCGTCAGGTCGTCTATTAAAGCCATATTCAGTGACAAAAGATTTGTATGGTCCGTAGCCGAATACACGGGGTGGCGCTTCCGGATCTTCACCTCCCCAACACTCTATCTCACCGTCAATTCTCAATCCGCAGGTTGATTGATAGCCGACATAAACTTCCGAGTAGCCATATCCTTCGTTGGGTGGGCTGGCTTGACCGTTGGTGTCCAGGCCCCAGCAAATAATCTGATCATCGGTAGTCACACCGCAACTGTGAAAACCGTTTCCAACGGATACTGATTCAAAGTTGCTTACATTATTAGGTGCGTTAAGTTGTCCGAAGTCTGTATCTCCCCAACAATAAATACCGCCACTGGTGGTGACACCGCAGCTGTGGGAGCCACCAGAGTCGATCAATACCAAAGCAGGGTGATTTTCGGGTAGGTCATATTTTTTATAGATCTCACCGGTTTCACAAGTTGCGGTGTTGTCTGCTCGTACACCGCACATGATTTGGTAACCCACCGAGAAGTCGACAAAGCCCGCATCAGTCTCTGATTGAGCAAATGATATTAGAGGCGTGACTAATAAAATAAGCGTGGCGGCTATCTGTTTCATGTTTGGTACTCGATATTTTGATTCGAATGTCAGTAAGGCTATTCTACGTTGATTCGGAGGTACATCGAATAAGTCAGTGCTGGACGGTACTAATACCAGACTCCTTATATTCAGTAGAGGTGTTCTTGAAATGGTATCTGACAGCGATAGCGGTTCAGTTTCGCTGGATGCCGCTACAGGAGACGCTTACACAGTTTTGCTTGTCCTAGCAAACTCCCTCGTAATACAGTGCTTTATTGTCCTCGCCGGTCGTTAAACGCTGCTGGCTTTTTGGTGTGAAAGCACACTACACTGCATTGTAGCGTCTGCTGCCGTAGCGGATCTTCGTTATCGGTAATAAAGCAGATCTTCATACTCGAGAAACAGGAGGCAACATTAGTGGGAATTGTTTCACTCGGATACATTGGAATTCGTTCAAACAGACTCACTGAGTGGGCTGACTTTTCCACAAGTCAGTTGGGTATGGCTTTGCTAGATACAGCCGGTAAGCATCGGTGCTTCCGCATGGATGATCGTAAGCAAAGATTGGTTGTGTCAGACGAGGAAGGGGAAACCCTGGCATTTATCGGTTGGGAGGTGTCAAATGACACAGCGCTTGATGCTTTGGCCGCTGCATTGGATGAGAAGGCAGTTGATGTTAAACACGCGAGTCGAGAGTTGTGTGGTCGGCGCTACGTCGAACGAATGATCTACTTCGATGACCCTGCCGGAAACCGGACCGAGTTGTTTTGTAATCCGATGCTTGACGATCAACCGTTTGTGCCTGGTAGACCGGTGTCGGGTTTTAAAACAGGGCCCTTCGGGATGGGCCATGCAGTGCTGCATACGTCTAACGTTGAAGGTCTGCTGCCTTTTTATACGGAAACCCTGGGCTTTTCAGTCAGCGACTATGGTTTGTCACCGTATCCAATGTACTTCTTTCACGTTAACGGGCGTCATCACAGCTTTGCAATTATAGGCAGTGGTCAAAAAGGGTTTCACCATTTTATGGTTGAGTACAATAACCTTGATGATGTTGGTCAAGGGTTTGATATCGCCCAGCTTGCTGAGGATCGGGTTGCCTATACATTGGGTCGTCATACCAACGACTACATGACATCTTTTTATGCCAATACCCCATCCGGTTTTTTTATCGAAAGCGGATGGGGCGGGCGTATCATAGACACAGAAACATGGCAGCCCCATGAGACCTTTTGCGGTCCGAGTTTTTGGGGGCATGAGCGTCTACATCTGCCACCGGAGAAACGCAAAGTGCTTCGTGACTTGCGTTTACAGACAGCAGAGGAAGGTCTGCAGGCACCTGCGTTGGTTGATTGTCCATGGTTGTATAGCCAAGCTACTGGCGGCAAAACGCCGAGTTAGTTTTCATGAGTGCGGACTCCATATACGTGACAGACCAGGTCGTGACCAACACCGTAGACATCATTATCGTGGGGTGTGGGCCCACCGGTGCCACTCTTGGTTTGCTTCTGGAGCAGTGCGGCATATCTTCATTGATATTGGAGCGTGAGCATGCTGTATACCCTCTGCCGAGGGCGGTGCATTTCGATGATCACATCATGCGTGTATTTCAAACGCTCGGTGTAGCCGAAGAGGTAAGCGCCGTTGCGAGATACAACCCGGGTATGAGATTTGTTGATCCGCAAAACAATCTACTGGTCGATTGGCCAAGGCCGCCTGGTATTGGAGAAAACGGTTGGTATTCAAGTTATCGTTTCCATCAACCAGACTTGGAAAACATACTCAGAGATAAAATTTCGTCGGGCAAACTGATCGAACTTAAAACCGGTGTCAACGTAACGAAAGTTGAGAATGATCCTGGATATGCAACTGTTTCCTGTCTGAACGACCAGAACGGAGCTGAGCACTATCAAGCAAGATACGTTGTCGGTTGTGATGGTGCCAACTCCATCGTTCGCAATGTTATCGGTCAAGAGGTTGATGACTTCGGGTTCAACGAACACTGGTTGGTCATTGATACGCTACTGAAACGCGATAAACCCGAGCTAGGCGACTACACCATTCAACATTGTGGTCGACATCGGCCGGCGACCTACGTGCGATGCCCCGGGCTCAGGCGACGTTGGGAAATGGCGCTAATGCCCGATGAAGAGCGCACTGAATTAGTAAAAGAAGAAGTGCTTTGGGATCTGCTAAGTGATTGGATAACCCCAATCGATGCAGATATTGAGCGCAGTGCAATTTATGAATTTAAATCGCAAGTGAGTCGGCAGTGGCGAAGCGGTCGTTTGTTGATAGCCGGTGATGCGGCGCATCTCACACCACCGTTTATGGGGCAGGGCATGTGCGCTGGAATACGTGATGCTGCTAATTTGGCTTGGAAATTGGCCGAATGTTGTCGCGAAGAAGCGAAACTATCTGACGCAAGTGAAGCCGAGTCCTCCGTGAAAATAAACAGGCTGGTGGAGAGTTATCAGAACGAACGAATAGCTAACGTTAAGGAGTATATTCAAACAGCCATTGCCTTAGGTGAGTTGATAAATTCATGCTCTACCGGATTGCCACAGGATGATGTAGAAGCAGATTCAGACACGGTGAAAATGAAATCCATCGTACCGAGGCTGGGTGAGGGTTTGGGTGCCAGCCAAAAAAGTTCCGTATGTGGGTTATGGTTTCATCAGCCGCGACTACGCTGTGGAAAATTGCTGGATGATGTTGTTACCTATAAGCCTGTTTTAATCGTAGAACCGGCACTTTGGTTAACGTGGTCGGATAGACTACCGCCAACGTATACAGTATTGGTTACCGATGAAGAGGTCGATCTGCAAAGTTGTTTGGACGCCTATGACGTATCAGCACTCTTGGTAAGGCCGGATCGCTACATCCTTGGTGGGGCGAGTAATGTTGAAGAGCTGGAAGCGCTGATTTGCCTCTCTGGTGACCTCGGTTGGTAGTCATGATGCTGGTGGATGCTAGCGCCTGCTGATTCGAGAACAAATATATACCCACTGAGTTAAGTAACGACTCGCTCGTATAAGAACGGCGTTTGGCTCGCAATCAGTGAATGTTTTACAATAACTCTCCTTCGCTTCAAATAGAGATATGAACACCAGAATCGTTCAAAAGCATGCGGACCTTGGAACTCGCGAATTTGTGTTGGTTGACGATGCCATCGAGTATCAGTACTCAAGTCGATTCGGTGACGAAGAGCTATCAGTCGTGCTGTCAGTGTTATCGCCAGAGCCCGTTGTAGACGGACCAATGATGTATTTCATCAGCGAAGTCAACAAAGAGGCCTTGATAAAAATGTTTGTCGATCTGCCGGATCCTGAGACGTTCGCAAAATTTGTCGAAGTCTTCCAGCAGCGTATTAGAGAAGAAGATTTTGGCAAGCTGGATGCGGACAATCGAAAATCTGAGATAACGAAGGAAACTGTCGATACGACTATTCATATGCTTGAAACCTACGTTGACCCTGCCAGTATCGACGAGCTGCTATCGACCCTGAGAAGCCTATCTGAGGCGCCAACTGATCATGAGCGTCTGGATCGGGTAGTAGATGCATTTAATGGTCTCGGCGTACAACAAGGCCCGGTACTAACGTACGCGCCATTTTTCAATACGCTTCTTTCGAGCACAGATTGGGATGGTCCTAACGCATAAGCTGAAGAATTTTTATGGGTTTCTCGAGATAAGCGCATGACAGCGAAAGTTGAAATTTACGGCACCAGTTTTTGTCGACACTGCCTGGC
>CAZCKD010000007.1:0-38324 GCA_964498925.1 uncultured Granulosicoccaceae bacterium | reverse complement strand
GAGGCTGAGTTCCAATATTCAATCGACCGTTTAAAACAACGTAGCCGGCAAACACTCACTGACAAGATAAATCAGTCTGAGCGTACCGGGCTTCTTGGGCTCAAGCGGCGCTAGTTAAGTATGTTAAAACTCCACAAACCCTATCAAGGATTTTCGTGAATTCACATAGAAGCGCAAGAACACCCCGCTTTTTTCACGATGGACCGCTTCAAACCCACTCTGAAATGGAGCTATCCAAAAAAGCAAGTCATCACATGGTGACTGTTGTTCGTACAAAATTAGACGCTGACATTCATCTATTCAATGGCGATGGCTATAACTATGTCGCCCGGCTTACTGATACCGGACAGCGATCACCTGGCAAGCGCGCCAAACTGCTTATCACTGACAAATTTGATGCGCAAACCGAATCACCGATAACAACGACATTGGTTCAAGCCATATCAAGAGGCGATAAAATGGACCAGTCGATAAGGCAGTCCGTTGAGCTCGGAGTCAACCATATTCAGCCCGTCTATAGTCGTCATTCCGTTAAAGAGCTTGGTTCAAAAAGAACAGAGAAAAAAATGGAGCACTGGCAAAATATTATTGTTAGTGCATGTGAGCAAAGCGGGCGTGCTTATATACCCTCTCTCGCAACACCCCTGGCCTTTAAAGATTGGCTGAGTCATTCCGCAACAGCGGAATCAACTGACATTCCGCTCGACCACAACACACAAAAGAGACACCTAATCCTTTCACCGGTAGCGTCAACGTCTTTATCAACTTACCTAGAAACACACAAAGACCAGTGCTCGTCTATCGGAATTATAATCGGGCCGGAGACCGGCTTTGATGAAGATGAAATAAAACACGCGACTGATGTCAACATAAATGCCGTGAGCGTAGGACCGCGCGTTCTACGAACAGAAACTGCAGGCCCTGCCTGTATTGCTGTTGTTCAATCTCTCTTAGGAGATATCGGAGACGCATAACCATGTTAAAAAAAACGACATACCTATACACCTTATTGGCCGCTATATTATTCAGTCTCACGGCCTGTAGCACCATACCGACAACCAAACCGGAACCTCCTACCGTAAAGTTGCTGTCGGTCAAACCGGTAAAACTGGGCTTGAAGAGCCAAGAGCTCGCGTTCGAATTGGAAGTGACTAATCCAAACGCCTACGCCCTGCCTCTGCAAGCCTTATCGTTTATCGCAGCTCTCGAAGATGAAGAAGTCGCCCGTGGCTTCACCGGCGATCGTGTCACTTTACCCGCCAACGGTAATGCGGTTATCGAGATATCAGTGAACACCAGCATCAGCAAAGTATTTGGCCAATTACTCTCCCTGGCAAACTCGGCCAGAGAATCTGTGGACTATGACGTCAGCGGTTTCGTAAAACTGGCAAATTGGCCGCTTCGCATACCTTTCGGAGTCGACGGCAATCTCAGTCAATAAATTTAAAAGAAGTTATTCGCGTACGAGGTCTTTTGCGTATCGACAATTTAGATAGACAGCTTGTAGAGCTAATCAACAAATATCCGCGCCTTTTTGTTCTGACCGGTGCAGGCTGTAGCACTGCTTCAGGCTTGGGTGACTACAGAGACGTTAAGGGTCAATGGAAACGCGCTCAACCCATTACTGGTAAAACGTTTACTGATAACGTACTAGCGCGCAAACGTTATTGGGCAAGAAGCTCTGTCGGGTGGCCGTCGTTTCAAAAAGCAACGCCCAGTCTTGCACACACCGCATTAGTTGATATCGAAAAGTCCGACAAACTAACGCAGCTTGTGACACAAAACGTTGATCGCCTCCATCAAAAAGCAGGACACAAAAATGTCGTTGATCTTCACGGCGTATTGGATACTGTTCGTTGTCTCGGCTGCCAGCAAACTGAACATCGTAATGATTTTCAAATACGCCTAATTGAGTCCAACCCTTGGCTAACAGAACTTTCGGCTAGCTATGCACCAGATGGCGATGCCGATCTGGAAATTGACAATATAGAAGAACTCGATGTTCCTAGCTGCAAGTCCTGTGGGGGCCTGTTAAAGCCCGATGTCGTTTTCTTTGGCGAGAACGTACCGAGAAACACAGTGATAAGTGCCATGGATACTTTAAGGGACTCAGACGCCCTTCTTGTAGCCGGCTCATCACTCATGGTTTATTCAGGATTCCGGTTTTGTCGAGAAGCACAAAAACAGGGGCTTCCTATTATTCTGATTAACAACGGCAAAACCAGAGCAGACGACATTGCCACACTTAAGGTGAATGGTGATTGTGGAAAGCGCTTAAATAATTTGGCGATGCAACTTAACTTGCCATAAGCATCGACGTTACATTTGAAAAAAATCGGTGAGCTTACGCCTCACTGTGAACGATTGAAAACTCCTGTGTCACTAGACTGCCTAGCTGTGCATCACGATGCATCACTACGGTGCATTCATCCATAAATTGACACGTCCAACACACACTTCATAGCTATCTTTTTTGACATCCTGTTAAACATCGTTAACGAGCATCCAAAGACGAATTCATTGATCATAATCAGGCTCCCTTCACTATTAAAGTTAACGAAATGATTCGTAAATTCACCTCCAAAAATTCGATGGCTGCACTGCTAATGACTAGCGCCCTGGCATTGTCATCACCTGCCGCAGCACAGGAAGACGCTGTAGAAGCTGTAGGCGACGCGGTAAGCGGAGCCCTAAGCGGTTGGAGTGGTACGGCCTCTTTAGGTGCTTCAAGCACTACAGGAAATTCAAAATCAAGCAATGTTAATGCGTCTCTTCGCATTGCAAAGACATCTGGTCGCTGGGAACACTTAGTGTTCGGCTCTATCTTTAAAGGGCAGTCATCACTGGTCATCGAGCAAACGGATGCCGCCGGCAATCCTGTGTTGGCTGACGACGGCAACCCTCAGCTAATACTGGTCAACGGAGACAACTCTGACCGATTCGCACTCGGCTACCAACCTAAGTTTTATTACACAGACCGCACGTATTTCTTCGGTCTGTTTGACTGGGAACAAGATGAGCCAAGCAACATTGATACGGCCACACGTCAAGTTATCGGTGTCGGGCATCGATTCTTTTCAAACAGCACGGGTTCTTTGTCAGCTGAGCTTGGTTTCGGTAACAAAACCACTGACCTGGTTACCGGTAATAACGTTGACGGTGGCATCGGCTACCTAGGTGTGAACTATCTACGCAATATCAGCGAAAACGCGATCTTCAATGCTGACCTGCGAAGTGATTTCGGTAGCGACAATACTTTCGTAGAAATTGGTCTTGGCCTTTCGATCAAGGTTTCACAAAGACTGGCATTCAAAATCGCACATTTCACACGTAGTAATACTGATCTAAGTGCAGGCGATAGCCCGCTTAATTCAGACAGCGATAGCGTAACGACCCTAAACCTGGTCTTCGATATCTAATTAGTTCTTTAAGATTACCGATGCAAAGGACTGCGTCGGTTGCCTTAAGCGATAAGGGCGTCGCTTGCTATTCGCTCTAACGCTGCTTTAACTTCTTCAAGCACGTCTTCATCAGTGCCTCTGGCAACAAACGACAATTGGCTTTTGCCCTCCATCTTTCCAGGGTAGCAACCAATGTCAATCGCAGGAAACTGCTCTTGCACGCGCCGTAGCGGTGTTGCAATAGATCCTTCGCCAGCATGGCAAATCACCGTCACACTGTGCATAAAGGCACCTTCCCGCAAATCAGGTAGGACCGAGTCAAGCATGGCTTGCATGATTCTCGGTACACCCGCAAAAACAAACACATTACCCATTTGAAAACCGGGTGCCACAGATACCGGGTTGTTGACCAGGGACGCACCCAACGGGATTCTCGCCATTCTCATACGATCTGAGTTAGGCTCGATCTCGCGTTCCTTGAAATAGTCCAACAAGAGTCTCTCTGCCTCGGGATGAATCGGTAGTTCAACGCCAAACGCTGCTGCAACGCAATCAGCAGTGATGTCATCGTGAGTCGGGCCAATTCCACCTGTCGTGAACACATAGGTATATTTGGATCGCAGTTCATTGACACACGCTTCTATGACAGAAGCATCGTCGGTGACCACTCGAGCTTCGAGAACGCGAATACCTTTTTCGACCATTCGCTTGGCGATATAGGCTAGGTTTGAGTCCTGTGTTCTTCCACTCAGTAATTCGTTACCGATCAGCAGTACTGCAGCTGTTGGGGCGTCACTACTTTTAGTCATAATTAGTTTATCTGAGTTGCTGCACACTCGTACGGATAATCCCTCACTGCCAAATCCGCAGAGGACCAAATCAATCTACCGAATATCGACCGAAGGTTTGCCCCTGCCGAATCCGCGGATGCACGGAAGTCGTTAATACCTATTTGTACGATGGGAACGATCTCTAAGGTCAGTGAAGCTACCGGCACCCCCTCAAGAGAGTGGATGACAATATCATTTGACGTCATCGGTGCAAAACCTTCGTCACGAATAATGACTAATGGTGCGACTGATACTTGGTTAAGACACTCTTGCATGTACAACCAATTAGCCTCGATAAGGGAGGCAGCTACCTGAGCTTTTTGATCGGCGGAAGAATAAGCCACTTGCAGCCCGCTATCGGCCAGCATCTCACTGGAATAAATTGAAGGCGCGGCGCTTACCAGTAATTGGCTTCTCTCCAATTGCTGTAGAGCTTCGGGTATGCGCGTCTGCGACTCCTGATCAGCCAACGATATCGATGGGTCTGTATCTAGATCAGACTCTGTCGGCGTTGTCGATTTTGAACATCCAATCAGCACTAAAATCTGGATACAACAAACCCCAATGAGCAGTTTTCGGATTCCCTGCCCGGCTGACGAATGGCGCGCCCGTATGGGCTGAAGGCCTGTTATTTCTTCTGGATTCATTTTGTATGCACAATGCTTCATGAATCCGAACGCAATCGCTGCGCCAACGCTCGATTGACGGCTCGAGATGCAGCCAAAAGCCCGAAGGTTCCAGTTACAAAGGACACCGAACCGTAGCCTTGATCACAATCTAAACGCACACCGGGAACTCCGGGCTTTGCATGAGTAACCTCCCCTGAAGCACCTGGGTATACCGGCTGCTCACTGGAATAGACGCATTCAATACCGAACCGCCGTTTGGGGTTACTTGTAAATCCATAATCTGAACGAAGACGCGAACGAACCTTGGCCGCGAGAGCGTCATTCCAGGTTTTGGATAAATCCGCAATGCCAACAGCGGAAGGGTCGGTACGTCCACCCGCGCCGCCGGTGGTGATGATTCGAATTTTTCTTCTTCGGCAAAACGCGATCATGGCTGCTTTAAACCTGATGTTGTCTATTGCATCGATAACCACATCGAAATCTCGCAGCAGGTAATGCTCAAGGTTTTTTTCAACCAGAAAATCATCCTCCGCTACGCAATCGCAGGCAGGATTAATTTCAGCAACGCGTCGTTGCATGACCATGACTTTAGATTCGTCAATAGTGCTGTGTAAGGAGTGCAGTTGTCTGTTGATATTGCTGATGGACACATCGTCGTGGTCTATCATGGTGATGTGGCCCACACCGGTACGCGCAAGCGACTCAACAGTCCACGAACCGACGCCGCCGATTCCGACTACGCAGATCCTTAACTGTGAAAGACACTGATACGCCTCCGCCCCGTAAACACGGGCCAGTGAGCCAAATACAGCATCCGGATTCTCTCGAGACATCTAAAGGGCCTGAGCCATGGTTTGTGTACATTTTACGGTGTAAGGACGACACGTTGTACACAGGAATTACAACGAACGTCGAAAGAAGAGTCAACGAACATAACCACTCCCCCCGCGGCGCCAGCTACACCCGTGGACGACGTCCAGTTGCTCTCGTTTACGTAGAAAACGCGCCAGATCGCGCCTCCGCGAGCCGCCTTGAATGGAAATTGAAGCGTCTGCGCAGATCAGACAAGGAATCCTTGATAAATCAATCAGCCCTTACCTAGCAAAGGTTTCAACTTAGGAGTACACTGGTGGAAGCTATTGATCGTTAGTAGCCCCTGCCCAGCCCAATTTCAGCCCCCTGAAATGTATTCGACTGGTTACACTTGCACGGGAAATACTGATATCAAACGATGTGGATAATGTCTTACCAGCGCACTTTTGTGCAGCTGGCTATGTTGCGTTGTCCCTATATCTCGGTACCGATTTCGAACTACGAGGTTTATACGTGAAAAAGATGTTTGTTGGTGGCCTACCACTTGAGTCCACGGAAGATACAGTCACGGAGATGTTCAACGAGTATGGCAAGGTCAGATCCATCAAATTGGCCTCAGACGTATTCACAGGAAAATGTAAGGGTTTCGGCTTCGTCGAAATGGAAGGGCATGAAGCCAGAGCAGCCATCGCGGCTCTCAATGGCAAAATCATCGGGGATAAATCCCTGAAAGTGCAATTCGAAGAGCCGCGTAAAGGCGGCAAAAGAGGCGGCCGCCGCTAGGAACGTACCCACGTACCTGCCGGCTTGCTTACCGCTATCACGCACCCAAGCCCCATCAATAGGCAGCGGACAACCTAGACTGGTCGCAAATCTTCCTCGTCACTGACGTTATGGACTGGACCGATTGGTCTGTGTGGCCTTTGCAACCTATACTACTAGGTTAACGATTGGGTCCGCCGCCTACCATCCATGGTAGCTAGTTCAACGGAGTTCTGATGACCATCCCTGACAAGGTCGATGACGACCGTCAGCCACAACAAACCACTTCGGTGGATCGCCTTACGAGCCGATCCATTCGAAGTTTTGTCGTGCGAAATGGTCGTACTACTCCGGCCCAAACGGATGCATTGAACCGTCTCCTGCCTGAGTTTGGCCTTCCCTACCAAGCAGAAGCGTTAGACCTTGCTGCGGCCTTCGGACGCGAAGCGCCTGTGTGGTTGGAAATTGGATTTGGAAACGGTGATGTCCTGGTCAACATGGGCAAAAACCACCCAGAGGTTAATATCCTCGGGGCAGAAGTCCATGAATCCGGTATTGGCCATGCACTGATCGGTGTCGATCAAAACTCCTTGAGCAACGTCAGGCTGGTACAGCATGACGCCATGGAGATTCTGGAGAACATGCTGGCCCCTGCCAGCCTAGATAAAGTTCTGCTACTTTTTCCTGATCCGTGGCATAAAAAAAGACACCACAAGAGACGAATCGTCCAGGAAGATTTTTTAAACGCCGTCGCCAGAACATTAAAGCCCGGAGGCATCCTGCACTGCGCCACCGACTGGGCCGAATACGGCGAATGGATGATTGAGAAAATAGAGGCCGACGATAGGTTTTCCAACTGCGCCGGTAAAGGGCTTGCCTCAGACAGACCGGAATGGCGTCCAGTCACACGATTTGAAAAGCGTGGTCATCGGCTGGGACATGACGTCGTTGATTTACTTTACAAACGGAGTTAAGCAAGCAATGGTTCAATCACAACGCGAAGGCTGGTTACTACTCTGATGGAAGCGCTCACCCTCAGCTTTGAAATGCTGCTGGTAATGGGCTTGCTCGCCGTCACTATTGTTCTTTTCGCGTTCGAGATTCTCCGCGTCGATCTCGCTGCTATCTGCGTTATGGTCTTGCTTGGCCTAAGTACGATGCTGCCTGGGATCGAACCTATCGTGTCCAGAGAAGATCTTTTCTCGGGTTTTTCCAGTAACGCGGTTATTTCGGTTATCGCCGTTATGATTATCGGCGCAGGTTTGGACAAGACGGGTTTGATGGGGCGCTTGGCTTCAATCATCTTGCAGAAAGGCGGAAAGACCGAGCAGAGAATAATCCCTTTGGTTTCAGGAACCGTTGCTTTCATTTCAAGCTTCATGCAGAACATCGGGGCCGCCGCATTGTTCTTGCCAGTGGTTTCGCGTATCAGTGCAAGAACGGACATTCCCATGTCGCGCCTGCTTATGCCCATGGGTTTTTGCGCCATCTTAGGAGGGACCATCACAATGATCGGTTCAAGCCCTTTGATCCTGCTCAATGACTTGCTGATCTCCTCCAACAAAATGCTGCCCGCTGATCAAAAGATGGAAACGTTCAGCTTGTTTTCGGTTACACCAATCGGCATAGCGTTGGTGGCAACTGGAATCCTTTATTTCATTATTGCAGGAAGATTCGTACTTCCATCAAAAAGCGACACAGACGCCAATAGAACATCCCGGGCCAGCGAGTATTTCGAAAACTTGTACGGCATAAAGGGTGAGCTGGTGGAAGTGCGCATCACGGATGACAGCCCGCAGGTCGGCATGTCAATTCATCAGGTGGAAGAGACGTCAACCAACACTCCACTGATGCTTGCGCTTTATAACGGCGATGTTGTGAAAGTCCCCCCTGATCGTGAAGAAATGATCTGGGTTAATACGCGTCTAGGCCTCATGGGCGACCGCGAACAAATCGCAAAGTTTTGCGAAGATAATCACTGGGAAATTCTGGGTGAACCCGATCGATTCTCCGACGTATTGAATGCGCAACACGGCGGTATTGCCGAGATCGTCATTCCACCGGGTTCCGGACTGGTTGGACAGCCTATCGGTGATATCAAGCCTCGTAGAAATTTCGGCACCAACATTCTGCAGATCTACAGAAATGAAGAAGTCATCAAACGGGGTTTCCGCGATCAGATACTCCATGCGGGTGACACACTGGTTGTTCACGCCAGTTGGAAGGATTTAAAAACCTTATCCAAGAACAGAGATTTCGTATTAGCCACTGACGTTAAATACGAAGATTTACGAACAAACAAAGTCCGTGAAGCTCTGGTATTTTTCTCATTAGCCTTATTACTCTTTCTGCTTACCGATAGCCTCTCAATTTCGTTGTTGACCGGTGCAGTCGGCATGATTCTATCGGGCGTTCTCACCATTGATGAAGCCTATGATGCGGTGAGTTGGCAAACCGTATTTCTTTTGGCCAGCCTTATTCCATTGGGAATAGCCGTTGATCAATCCGGCACCGCAGCTTGGATAGCGCAGGAAATTCTACTCCTTGTCGGTGATGTTCCCAATTGGGTGTTGCAAGTGGTCATCGCCCTGTTAGCAACCTTCTTTACGCTGGTTATGTCCAACATTGGAGCCACCGTACTTCTGGTGCCTCTAGCGGTGAATATGGCAGTAGCCGTCGGAGCAGACCCTGCGGTATTTGCTTTGACCGTTGCCATCTCCACATCCAATTCTTTTCTAATCCCAACTCACCAGGTCAATGCGCTATTGATGGGTCCAGGGGGTTATCAGGTCGCAGACTTTATGCGCGCTGGCGGGATCATGACGATACTGTTTCTTATCGTCAGCCTACTCATGCTTAATCTGATTTTCTGATCAACCGGATTACCTGCATCTAACGTCGCTTAGTGTCCTAGAGTTAAGGTTAGTCGCGTTGCCAATGTTGCATGAGGCCCCATTGGAATAGATCGTGAATAAAACCAATAATCTATCCCTCAGATTCAGTTCTGAATACGATTATTCGTGACCCATAGAACAAACAAAGCGACGCGCTTACCGGATGGCATATTCGGATGAGCAAATCTCCTCTGCGCATTGGGCTTCTACTTAACAGTGACACCGTACCTTTTTGGGTCAATGTGTTACTTGATGAGATCAGCCGCAACAGCTACGCAGAAGTTGCGCTTAAAATTTATGACAATGGACCAGACCAAGTAAATTCGAAGCCACGAAAAAGTATCGCTGATCGGATCATTCTAAAAACCGCGGTCAAGTTACATGAGCATCTGGCCGAAAGCCCTAGCCGGCTGAAAAGTGCTTTATTGGAAAGCAAACTCACGCCTGTACTTGACGATGTTCCCAGTCTTCACGCAGACACACAAAAAACACGCTGGACTGATCAGTTTAATTCCGATGATATAAAGACCATCGAGTCCCATAAGCTCGATGTAATCATTCGGATCGGCTTCCGAATACTTGATGGAGATATCCTGACCGTCGCTCGACACGGTGTCTGGTCACTTCATCATGGCGACAACAGATGTGCCCGAGGAGGCCCACCGGCTTTCTGGGAAACCATGCAGTCATGGGACACCGTGGGTT
Organism: uncultured Granulosicoccaceae bacterium; assembly: GCA_964498925.1. Taxonomy (GTDB): domain Bacteria; phylum Pseudomonadota; class Gammaproteobacteria; order Granulosicoccales; family Granulosicoccaceae; genus Granulosicoccus. The sequence continues at coordinate 28,290 of CAZCKD010000007.1, read as the reverse complement.
CCGTACTACAAAGATTAACCAATGACATTGATAACGGTCTTGTATTGTGCCGCGGTCATGCTCACGTCTATCGATTTTCTCTGGCTCATACTCGGGACAACTTATATTGGAAATCGATGTCTATGATTTCCCGGGAATTAGAACGTTTGCATTCAATTGGCGAAGAGGCATTCTTTGACGAAAAGCGTCTTCCTCCACGCTCTGACTACGAGTTCTATTCCCATAGGCTCTACAAGTACCCTACACCCAAGGAATATCTAGCGCTATGCGTGAAGAAGATTCTAGAAAGATATAGGTATGCGTTTAAAAATAAACGTTATCTTGATCAGTGGATACTGATGTACCAGTTCAATGACAAACCTAGTACTTCACCCAGACACTATACGCAGCTTGTTCCACCCGCTGACAGGTTCTGGGCAGATCCATTTGTCATAGAGCGAAACGACAAATACTACCTCTATATCGAGGAATACCCCTACGCCACTAAAAAAGGTCATATATCCGTTATTGAAATGGACAAGGACGGCAATATTGGTGAACCACGGGAAGTGATAGTGACCGATTACCACATGTCCTATCCATTTCTTATCGAACACGATAACGAACTCTATATGATTCCCGAAACGGTATCGAATGGCTCCGTAGAGCTTTACAGATGTACTGAGTTCCCCGACAAATGGGAGTTCGTGCAATATGTGATGGACGACGTAAAGCTCGTAGACGCAACCTTGTATTTTAAGGACGGCTATTGGTGGATGTTTGGCAATCAGTCCAACTGTAATCGTGCTGACCGTTGGGACGAGTGCCATTTGTACTTTACTGAAGATTTCAGAGACGGCAATTGGCAATCGCATCCTTGCAACCCAATCAGTAGTGATGTGAGAGAGGCAAGACCTGCAGGAGCCATCATTGAAAAAGACGGTAAGCTCTTCAGACCCTCACAAAACTGCAGTCATCATTATGGTTATGGTTTCAATATCTTTGAAATTATGACCATGACACCCGAAAAATACGAAGAACGATTGGTATCCAGAATCACACCGGACTGGGATGATCAGATTGTGGGCACACACACCTACAATCAAACGGGCTCGCTCAACATCATTGATGCTATTAAGCTACGGAAACGTCGTTAAGAATTGGGTGTCTTTTTGGGAGTACTTGGTACTCAACAACACTAGTCGACGTAGTAATCCAGGGTTCTGCGGTAGCGTTTCATAAAATGTAACCACCACCCGACGAAATAGATCATTCCGGCAAATATCACCCAGAACTTTACGGTTTTCGAATTCCACGTGACCGGAAATGCACGCGATGCAGCCGCCATCATGGGTACGTTCTGAAGATAGAAGGAAGCATGGTCGCTGATGCTTTCTACCGACAAAGCGTATTCGTATAACTCTTTCGCAGCCACCTCGTTTTTCAATGTTGCGTATTCAAACGTAATGGTAGCGGTATTTGTCTCATCGTCGATGACTGTGGTTTTCGTGAAAGATAACCAGTCATTTACAATAATGATTTCTTCCGCATGCATGCGCACATTGTCACGAAGCGACACCGACCATGTTTCCATCACATTGACAGGATGTGGGACTTCATACGGTCGACGACGATTATCCGTTTTTTTAGGCACACTCAGATAGCTGATTATTTCATCGGCATATAACCATCGATGTTCTCCAACGCGATCCTCTATCTCCCAGAAATTCTCAATAGAATACTGTTCAGTTGATGTCGTCAGGTTTTCATTGCTTTCGCTATATTCAACATCATCTAAGGCTGCTATAGACGGGAACAGCACCTGATAATAATCGAGATAGGTCTTGTTGAGAGATCCCTCACCACCGACAAGAAGACTCTCCCTGACCTGCTCTGCGAGCAAACCTTTTTTGCGCGTCACTATCGTTAAACCCGCAGCCCGGCCATCGTCGTAGACACTATCGTCCATAGACACTTGCATCATGTCGCTAAAGCCTTCTGGCAAGGTTAGTTCTTTTTTCACTGACAACTCTATACCAGAACGTGAATCATCCATTGGCGTAAGCGCTGCGGCATGTGCGTTCAAAACAAGAGCCCGACCATAGTTCGGCTCAGACAATTCGCCGAGAGCACCTGACTGACTACGTTTGGTTGGATCGATAAAATGAGTTTGACCGTCCTTATGCAAGTGGACAAGAACATGATTAAACGCGTTAAGTCGATGCGGATAATCACTCGCCTCCAAACCACGCTCAGTATTGACAAGCGCGGCGGATGATTCGACACCCAGTTCACGCAGAATTGCCATGAGAAGCAAAGTCTTGTCTTTACAGTCACCAAATCTTCTTTGCAAGGTTAAGTCAGGAGTCGAAGGATGATGTGAACTAGCACCAAGCTCTATCCCTAAATAGCGAACCTCTTGCTGCACCCATCTGAGGGCTGCACCAATTTGTTCATCAAGGTCGTTAGTTTGCGCTTTGATATCAGAGGCAATATTAATAACAGCTGAGCTAGGGGATTCTGGCAATTGATAAAGCGGTCGTGCCCAATCAGCCACAGCTTTCCAATCCGCCATATCGCTGAATACAACGGTTCCTTGAGACTCTCGCCAACTAGGTACTTGGTTTTCAGTTTTAAACTGGTCTACACCGCGTTGGTCAAACACCAGCTCTTGTATTCCAGATTGTTCCCTAATTGAGATTGAAGGTGTCTCCCCTCTGACACGTCGAACCAGTGCGTCATCAGAACGCGTAAGGATTCGAACATGTTGTCTTTCTAGCTGAGTCCACAATTCTGTATTGATATGAAATTCTCGATGACCCTGAAAGACAGGGTTTTCTCCATCGATGGTGTAGGCATACCGTATGGTGTCACCTACCCGAACATCGTCCATCAATACAGCCAACGTCACCGTTCCGTTATAGATGAGTTTTGCTTTATCACGCTCAGTACGTAGAAGATCAAAACGTGAAGAATCGAGTTTATTGATAGTTTCTGTGCCGCGTTGAATGAACAATTCATGCAGCGTCAGGGTTTCATAACCAGGTTCAAACGAAATCTCGATATCAGAGAAATTCTCGACACCAAAGTGATTAGTCAGTGAGTATTCAACGGCGTTGTATACCTGCCTCTGACCTTTGTTGATCGCATTGATCTGTATGTCGCTGAGTCTGTCATGGAAGCCATGAGCCACTGTGGCATTGGTCCCCAAGGAAGGGTCAAACGCTGGTAGCGGTGCCACCCAGTCAGGGGTCTGGCCAATACGATAGCCTTGCTCATCCGCCATCGCAGGCGAGAGCGTTCCGAGGAATGCCGCAAGCGCAAAACCGAGAGTGATGAAAAACCTAACTAACTGAAACTTCCTACCCATGGAAACAGCCGCAACTGAAACAAAAATTCCGACTCTTTATGTCGGCGTAATACTGTTTCGTATGCAGTCACTGCGCCAATTACGTGAGGCGGGACACATCTCCGGATAACCAACCCAGCGGATCGTCCCTATCAACGCCATCCATGAACTGACTGGTTCGTTGTTTGTGGGTTATTTGGTAAACCAATCCAATCCAGTTACCTACTAGCGCTTCAGCACTGTCGTGCCACGTATTCGGTAGCCTGTGAGTGATCAGGGTTTCGGGGAATTCAGGCGCCTGCATGTTACTTTCGAGCGCGTCTAAGACACGTTGTCGGTATTCATCAAGCAACGCTTTGGTGTGTCGATCGAAATAATGCGCTGGGATGGGAGGATAGGCATCACGGCGACCATGAATAAACTCGCCGACATCCCGCTTGTACTCCTTCATCAAACTGATACTGTCGTATTCCGGATGGCCTTGAAAAAACACGGTACGAAAACCATCAGCACTCACCGCCAGTTGCACGCCTGGTTCGGGGCCAGTAATAAGAACATGTAACCCGGCATCAGTTAACTGCTGCTCGGTAACCTCATTGAAACGGGAATGTGGAACAACCACCTGGGTATTAATATCACGCACTAAGGGATGATCTTTTTTAACCACATTGTGATCAAACACTCCCCACCGCTTTTTTTCGAGGCCACGACGTCGGATATCGTGTCGGGCCAGTAGCACTGCATGGGTTGCGAGACAGGAACACAATGTAGAAGCAACGTTGGCATCGGCCCAATCAATAACGGCGCATAAAGGTTCCCAGAATATTTCCTCATTCAGATTTGGACGAGTCACGTTCGCACCTGAAATAATCAGCGCATCCAGGCCCATTTTCTTGATCTCGGAAAGCGGCTCATAGTATTGATCTATATGTTGCTGCGCAGCCTGACCTCTGGGAATTTCATCGAGAGTGAACGGATGAATATAAAATTGCGAGATAGGATTACTCGATCCAACCAATCTGAAAAACTGCCGCTCAGTGGCTGCCATAGCAGCATCTGGCATCATATTCAGTAGACCGATATGCAACGCACGAATATCCTGCTCCTGCGCTCTGGCAGGAGAAAGAATACGATATCCCTCGCCTCGAAGCCGTTCGAAGCTGGGGAGAGCATTGTGAGCAACTAATGGCATCAGACAATCTCGGAATAAGGAACTGCTGCGATAGCGGCAGAATTACAAGGGACTAAGTGAAGTTGCGCTCAGTTTAGAGCGCATCACCGATTAATTGTAGGAATTCATCGGCATTCTGAACCTCGAAGGCATCTCTTGCAGAAATAGTGTAACCATACGTTTCGGCAATAGCTTCGTAGCGAGGTAAACGTGCTTTAAACAAACGCGGAAATACCCAACGGACAAACTCAGAAGGATCCACTTGAGCGGTGAACTGCAGACCGCTTTCTTTATAGTAGTCTTCCAATTGTGCATCGAGAAACGATTCCCGATAATACAAGGGCTTCGGATTACGCGCAGCTCGTTCAATAAGAAAAGCCTCATCTTCAGGGCTTGTTTTTATGTAAATCATGAGCGAGTTATCCGCAACCGACTTGATCAGCGATTGATCGTCGATCTCACAGAAGCTGCCACTGGCGTCATTCAGGAAATGATCGTAGCCGTATATCGTTTTGGCTTTTTCAATGAATGAGCTAATGTCGCGCATGGCTTCCATCTCGCCGAGCAAATGTAAATGCTGTCGTCGTTTGAACTCGGACAGGGCCAGACCACCTTTATCGGGATCGCCCAACATACCCAGGAAAGTAGACAACGGCGCAAGGTTATCAACCGTGATGTTGTTACTGATGTAGATGGAATCGGAGAGGAGCAGATCCCTTAAAAAAGGCACCTGCATCGCCTGCGTCTTGATGTTATCCAGGATTGGCTCATCAAGGTATCGAGTACCAATGCGGTAATCAACGGAATAGTGAAACCACTCGTCATCCCGCAACATATTGGCTAGTCGAGTCTTACCGACGCCCGACATGCCCAACAGGGTTACTCGCTTACGCGGCCACGCTAAAAATTCTTCTCGATCCATTCGCATGGGATAAACAACCTACCTTCGTTAGGACAAAGTGTCGCATTGTAAAGGATCACCCGTTTCAAGCCCACGATACAGCCACTGTTGCCGCTGTTCGGAAGACCCGTGAGTAAATGCTTCAGGACGAACGCGTGCGCCAGCCCGACTCATTAATGCGTCGTCTCCAATTTTCGCAGCAGCATTCATACCTTCTTCCAGATCGCCCGGTTCCAGCAGTTGATTATTTTTATGCGCGTGGTGCGCCCAGACGCCAGCGTAGCAATCTGCTTGAAGCTCGGTACGAACAGACAATTGATTAGCTTCGATTTTACTAACGCTTCTTTGTTTTCTCTGCACGGCCATGGACACGCCTAACAGATTCTGAATGTGATGCCCGACTTCGTGAGCTAGAACATAGGCCTGCGCGAAGTCTCCGCCTGCACCCATTTTCTGAAGCTCTCTAAAGAAATTCAGGTCGATGTATATCTGATAATCGCCAGGACAATAAAACGGCCCAGCCGCAGAGGATGTGTATCCGCAGGCAGAATTAACACCACCATCGAATATGACAAGTTTGGCAGGCTGATACTGCTGCCCGGCATTGGCAAATAACTGCGTCCAAACGTCTTCGTTGTAGGCCAGCATGGTCGAAATAAATGCTGTTGCCTCATCGTTCGAGCGTACCTGCCCACTGCTTTGGTTTTGCAGCTGTGGCACATTGCCTGTAGCCCGTCCACCGCCTGTTCCCATTAGGCCGGATAAATCTACACCCAGAAACATGCTAATGAGCAGTACGATGATACCGGCGCCACCGCCTAGCTTTAGCCCCGTCCCGCCGGCACGTCGAGCACGGCCAGGGCCTTGCCCGCGACGATCTTCGATATTGCTACTACGACGCCCTTTTCTCCAGCGCATGGCTGTTCTCCTACCAATTAATTCGTATCCGAAACCTTTCGGATAATGAAGCTTCTATCAACATGATAGATTGTTACACGTTTCTCGACTCGGAACAGTCCGCAGATTGACAATGCGCCAACCACATTCAGCCCCTCTCATCGACAGCCATATCCACACCGATGACCCTCGACTCGATTCTTATCGAGATTCGATGCTCGAAGATGCCAGAGCCGCCAATATCAAAGCGCAGATTGTTCCTTCGATCAGTCGTCAACACTGGCCTAGAGTTAAAAGCCTGTGCGAAGCACACTCTGACCTCTTTGCTTGTTATGGATTACATCCGTGTTTTCAACAAGAACATCTGTCCTCACACCTTGATGATCTAGCCACATGGATCGGTAAAGAACGTCCCATAGCCATTGGTGAATGCGGTCTGGACTATGACATTAATGACGATGATCGACTCAAGCAGCAACAATTGTTTGCAGCTCATCTGGCCATGGCGAGGGAATTCAACCTACCGATAATCATTCATGCGCGCAAAGCCGTCGAAGACGTCATTAATATGATCAAGGCCTCGGGTCATTTCAGAGGAGTCGTTCACAGTTACAACGGCTCCGAGCAGCAAGCCAAACGGCTACTCGATTTGGGTTACAGACTTGGATTTGGGGGAGCGGTGACTTACTCACGAGCCAGTCGTCTCAGGGCAATGGTTCAATCGCTTCCCTTGGACGGCATACTGCTGGAAACCGATGCACCGGACCAAGCTGACGCAGCTCATCATGGTCAATTGAATCAACCCGCATATCTTGTCGATATTTTGCAGTCCATCAGCGAACTTCGATCTGAAAGTACAACGGAGGTAGCTACTCAGACCACGCAAAACGCCATTGAGCTTTTTGCGCTTGATTCAAAGATTTTGGACTAAGCACTGAGCATCAAATTTTATCCGTGCTCAAGTACTGATGTTAATGGCTAGTAGGGAAATCGATCCAAAACAGTGATCTCGGCCATACGCCCTTCGATCCAGTCTTCAGTTTCACGCATAATTTGGGCGGCAGGTTTACCTTCCGTTTTAATGACCGGGCCGATGCAAACAGTGATTTCACCTGGCCATTTAATAAAGCCCATACGAGGCCAGAATTCACCGGCGTTGGCAGCCACAGGCAATACGTCTGCCGGCACGCTCTCGGCTATTTTTGCACCACCGATGCGGTAGGCAGGTTCAGCACCCACCGGACGTCTTGTACCTTCCGGAAATACCAAGACCCAACGTCCTTTGGACAGGCGATCAGCAGCTTGTTCACACATCTGCTGAATAGCCGATCGGCCGCTTTTGCGATCGATCAAGATGAACTTGAGGATATAAAGCGCCCAGCCGAAAATGGGAATCCAGATTAGGGAACGCTTTGCCACGTATACACCGGGATTGAACAGCATAGGCAGAAAGTAAGCATCCCATGTTGACTGGTGTTTAGATAAAACGACACAGGGTTTATCAGGGATGTTTTCGAGACCTTCCACTTTCCACGTGACACCGCAGATATATTTTAATCCTAGGATATTGAGACGATTCCAAAAAACCGCCAATGAGTATCCAAAGTCAAAGGAAATGAGACCACCGATAATGACGGGGGCTCCCAATATCACGGTAACCAGAATCTGCCAGACCCAGAAAACAGCACTTCTAAACGTTAGCCACAGGCGATACATTCGCTATTCATCCTCTGATGGCGCCAGTAGTGTATCTACATAGGCTGCCAAATCATCGTAAGCCGGTATATGTTCCAGCCCCTTATTACTATCCAATGTACTCTGCCCTTTTCCGGTACGTACGATTACCGGTGCGGCTGCCGTGACCATAGCCGCTTGCATATCGCGTAGTGAGTCACCCACAACGATCATGTTGCTTGGATCAATATCCAATCGTTCGCAGATGGTATACAACATGCCTGGTGCAGGTTTTCGACATGAACACTGCTCCAACTCACTGTGCGGACAGAACGCAACAACATCTATTTTTCCGCCTGCCTGGTTAACCAGTTCGTGCATGCGTTGATGTATGGAATGTAGAGTTTCTAAATCGAGTAAACCGCGCTCAATGCCGCTTTGATTAGTAGCAACAGCTACCCGCCAACCGGCCTGATGCAATCGTGCTATCGCTTCAAGACTTCCGGGAATAGGCACCCACTCATCCGGAGAAGCAACCGGATGTTCCAAGTCTTCATTGATAACACCATCGCGATCGAGCACGATCAACTTGATCATGCGCTGCTATTTCCCGACTTCGATGCAGATAGTTCAGACGGCTTGAGCAAGGCGAGCTCCGCTGTTCCGCAACAGAGTGAATTCACCTGCGTCAATAAGGCCAATCGATTGTCACGTAAGGAAGTATCTGGATCCATCACCATGACATTATCAAAAAATGCATCCACATCATCCCGCAGTGTCGCTGTCAGATTCATCGCTGAGCCATAGTCTTTGTCGTTAAGGTGCTTCTCGATGACTGGAGTGACTTCTTTAACGCGTGCAGCCAGAGCCTTTTCAGCACTTTCATTGAGTAGTCCGTCATTAACGGCAGTGGGTATCGCCGTGTCCACCTTACGGATAATGTTTCCAATGCGTTTACTGGCGGCCGCTAAAGAAGCTGCTGCATCGGTTGTTCTAAATTGCTGCATCGCTTTCAAACGGGCCACAATGTCCAGCGGCATATAAATATCTTTCGCCAGAACCGCATCGATGGCATCTGGTGCAAAACCTTGATCAACTAGATAACCGCGCATGCGCTCAACAATATAAGTAAGCATCTCTTGCTTGTCCGGCGCGTCCAGTTTTTCTTTGTAAGTATCAAGGCTGGCATCGAGTAGTTGCTGCAAATCAAGAGGCAATTGCTTCTCGATGATTATGCGAACAATCCCTAACGATGCACGGCGTAATGCAAACGGGTCTTTCGCACCCGTTGGTTTCATTCCAAGACCAAAGATACCGACAAGGGTGTCTGTCTTATCTGATAGAGAAACTATTTGCGACACAGAACCATTGGGCAATTCACCACCAGCCTGCTTAGGAAAATAATGTTGCTCCATTGCTTCAGACACAGCTTCGGAGTGTCCATCTCTAAGCGCGTAGTACCTGCCACAAATGCCTTGCATCTTGGCGAGCTCTTTGACGATCTCGGTATTTAAGTCACACTTACAAAGACGCGTTGCCAAAGACACATCGGCTTTGTCCACATCCATTTCACCGGCAAGCCAAGTACCCAGAGACTCCATCCTCGAAACCTTATCCGCCACACTGCCTAATTTTTCCTGGAACAGAAGTCGAGATAGCTCATCGTTATGAGTCATCAATGTTTTCTGTTTGTCCTGGTTCCAGAAAAACATTGTGTCTGCGAACCGAGGTCGAATGACACGCTCGTTGCCATCCACCACCGTCTCAACATTGGCTGATTCAATATTGGCAATCGTAATAAACGCGGGCATAAGGTCACCCTTCGCATCTAGCAACGCAAAATAGCGCTGATTCTCTTGCATCGTTTGAATTAATGCTTCCTTGGGAATTTCAAGGAATTCCTCATCAAAGCGACCTGCCAAAGCGACAGGCCATTCGACCAGAGCATTAACTTCATCAACAAGTTCCTCGTCCATAACAGGCGTACCGCCCAATCGCATCGCCTCTGCTTGTACAGATTTCACGATATGTGCACGTCTTTCAGCCGGGTCTGCCATGACAAAAGCAGATTCTAGAATGGCTTCGTAGTTTGATGGTTGATCGACTAGCTGAGGCTCGGGCGCATGAAAGCGATGCCCCATACTTGTATTAGAAGCGGTCAGACCTAGAACATCTAAAGGAAGAACCTTCGACCCGTGCAAGGCAAGCAACCAGACAACCGGCCTAAGGAACTCATGCGACTCAGCACCCCAACGCATGCGGCGCGGCATGGGCATGGTTTTAATTGCTGCAGGCAAGGCATCAGCAAGGAGTTCTTCAAGCGACTTCCCTTTTTGCGTTTGACTGACAACAACCCATTCGCCTTTAGGTGTATCGATGGTGGAAAGCTGATCGACTGTGACACCGGCTGAGCGCATGAAGCCCTCTAGCGCTTTAGTGGGCTCACCATCTTTAAACGCTGCTTTTTTTGCAGGCCCTTTCTTTTCAACAATCGTATCGGCCTGTCGGTCGCCGACTTGTTTGAAACGGGCGGCAATTCTTCTAGGCGTGGCGAAAATCTCTGGAGGTTCGGATGTCAAATCACTTTGTTTGAGCACCGTAAACAGAGACGCAGCCAAATGTTCTGCAAGCGTTACAACAGAACCGGCCGGTAATTCTTCTACGCCAATTTCAATCAGTAGATCAGACATTGTTTGCGGCCTCCGTGGTGGAGTTCGACTTCAACAGCGGAAATCCCAAGGCTTCTCTTTTCGACAACCAAGCATCGGCAACCAATCGAGACAATGTTCGAACTTTTAAAATGTAGCGCTGACGTTCTGTCACAGAGATAGCGTGTCTTGCGTCTAACAAGTTGAACGAGTGTGATGCTCTAAGCACCTGCTCGTAAGCGGGTAATGGAAGCTGTAACTCACACAACCGAGCACAGTCTTTTTCGCATTGATCAAACTGTTGAAACAAGGCATCGACATCTGCGTGTTCGAAGTTATAGGCAGATTGTTCTACTTCGTTTTGATGAAAAACATCGCCGTAACTGACCACGCCTTCTGCCGTGTGACCCCAGACTAAGTCATAAACGCTTTCGACCCCTTGGATATACATTGCCAGGCGCTCAATGCCATAAGCCAACTCACCCAAGACAGGTTTACAACTAATGCCACCACATTGCTGGAAGTAGGTGTATTGCGTGACTTCCATGCCATTAAGCCAGACCTCCCAACCCAGACCCCACGCTCCTAATGTCGGAGACTCCCAGTTGTCCTCAACAAATCGAATGTCGTGCTCTAAGGTATTAAAACCCAAAGCCTCCAGGGAGCCTAAATACAAGTCTTGCATGCCCTCAGGCGAGGGCTTCATAGCTACCTGGAATTGATAGTAGTGCTGAAGTCGGTTCGGGTTGTCGCCGTAACGACCATCCGTGGGTCGTCTCGAAGACTGGGTGTGGCAGGCAAACCAAGGCTCAGGCCCGATAGCGCGCAAAAATGTGGAGGGATGGAAGGTACCTGCCCCCATCTCCATATCGTACGATTGCTGGATCAAACATCCCTGCTCGGCCCAATAGTTTTGCAACACGGCAATCATGCCCTGAAAGGTATTTACATCAGGCTGCGCGGCAGCGTCGTTCATGATTCATTCAAGCTCTATTGTCGAAGCCTACAAGTGTACTGAATCCGAGGCCTCGCGACGATACGGTAGACTAATAAGAACCTTGGGTATTTTTTCCTGAATGGACTGGAGCGCACCTCCATATATGCACCAATTTGGTGCATTCGAGGGATTTCACATTATATCGATGCCATCATCTGGTGATGATAATTAACTAACCTATTGATATATATGTTAATTTAATTTTCCACCCCGCACAAATGGCTCGGAGCCAATCAGACTGGTAGCCTTTTCCGAATAAACGGGCCATACGAAATTTTATTGAGGAAAAATCCATTGATACCAGTCCGTGAAGCTCTCACAGACATTCAGGACATAGAAATCAAGTTCGTCAAATTTAGTTGTTATGAATAAAGCCCCCATCATCATAAAAAAATGCCAAATCTTTGATGGCACCCAATTGCTCAACAACTACGACCTTCTCGTTAAAGACGGACAGTGCCGCCTCTTCCCTGAAAGCGAAGCAGACACATCGGCAACGATCGTTAACGCACAGAGCAACATCATCTGCTTGGGATTTGCCGACCTACAAGTTAATGGCGGTGGCGGATTGATGCTTAATGACAAGCCATGTGTCAGCACTCTGCAAACAATTGCCAGCGCACACGCAACCTTAGGTACTCGATGTTTATTGCCGACAGTCATCACTGATACGGCTGAACTTACGCTTGCAGCCATAAAAGCAACGAAAGAAGCTGTGGAAGAAGGTGTACCGGGCATAGCCGGCTTACATCTGGAAGGCCCACATTTGGCGGCGAAAAAAAAAGGCGCTCACGATGCAACTCTTATCCGCCGAATGCACGATGAAGATCTTGACGTGTTGCTTCAAGCTGCAAATGATTTACCCGTTCTCAAAGTCACTATTGCGCCGGAGAGCGTGACTAAAGCGCAAGTTAAAACGCTTGTCGATGCGTGTGCGATTGTGTCATTGGGTCATACCAATGCGGACTATTCCACCTGCATGGAATATTTCGACGCAGGGGCAAGTTGTGCCACGCATCTGTTTAATGCAATGAGTCAACTCGGTAGCCGTGAACCGGGATTAGCGGGTGCTGCCATCAACCATCCGTCCTGTGTTGCAGGGGTTATCGCCGATGGCATTCATGTTCATTCAGCAACACTAAAAACCGCATGGATGGCAAAGAAGGCGATGGAGCCAGAAAGATCTTTAGGGAAATTGTTTTTAGTCACCGATGCCATGGCAGTTGCAGGCACCTCGCTGACATCTTTCGCGTTACAGGGCAGGCAGATTTATCGTTCAAAGGGAAGACTTAAACTGGAAGATGGCACGCTGGCAGGCGCTGATTTATCGCTACTAGCTGCGATAAAGTGGCTAAGTGAATCTTTGCAGATCGATCTGCAAGACGCTTTAGCCGCAGCCATATCGATTCCTAGAAATGTACTGTATGGAAACGAGTGCGACTGCCACGTCAGTGGGAAAAGTGTCGACGATATTATCTGCATCAATGCAGACCTGAAGAGCGTTGAGTCTCTTCAGTCTGTCATTGATGCAGCGTGATTAAAAAACCTTTTCTTAACTCGAGCTGCGCTCCCGTTGCTGACGCGCGTACAAACGCAATGACCTTAAGGACCTGATAAAGACCCATCATTAATCGGGCGCTTGGAGAAATTTGTACTCTCCCAGGAAACGCTTAAGGCTTCAGTTCCACCGGATTGAAAGTACCTCAATTCGATGTCATGTTTTCCTTCTGTCAGGTTGATAGTGCCTTGCCGTTCTATAACACCGTGGCGCCCGTCGTTATCAACGACCAGCTGTCCATCAATATAGAGCTGCGTACCGTCATTCGATGCGACATAGAAGGTATGGCTTCCGCCACTGACTATATCTATCTGCCCGGTAAATCGATACCCGTAGAACTTAACGCCACCAGAAGCCGGTAACTCAAAATTATCGACCGACACTGTTCGCGTTGGTGTCAGGCTATCGAAGTCGGGCAATGAGGTCCAGATACCTGGAAAGTACTCAGCCATCAATGAATCATTGACAGGTGACGTGGTGGTTCCTGATCCTGAGCCAGTAGAACCACTATCGAGTTCAGGCAACGACAATTGCGCATTGTGCAACTGTTCCCTTGCGAAACCAGGACCGGACCAGGTAACAGCCAAACTGTCTAAACCGGCCCTTTCAAAGAACTTTACGCTGACCGTATAAGTACCCTGTTCAAGCACGACTGACCCCGACCGTTCTCTATTGGCGTGCAACCCATCGTTGTCTACAATAGATGTTCCGTCAATCGATAAGGAACTGCCATCATCGGAGCTGGTATGGAAAGTATATTGGCCGGATTCAGGCACGGTAAGCCTCGTAATGAATTCAAAACCATAGTTGTTATCCTGCTGTCGAGGCAACAGACTAAACGTGCTGGATTGACCATTAGATACAGGCACCAACGAATCGAATTCCGGTATGTTTCTCCAAGAACCTTCATAATAGCGATAGGCAATAACATCTGTTCCAGCCGACGGATTGCCACCCGACGTGCCACTACCGCCATCACTTCCTGAACCCGAATCAGCCTCACTAACCGATGGAGACAATAGGCTCACTGGAATGCTCTGTTTAGAAATTCCAGGCCCCGACCAAAAGACGTTTAGCACTTGCGCACCACCTCTTTCAAAATACTCGACATCGATGTCGTGTTCACCGGCTTCGAGGAACACACTCCCTTCGCGTTCGCGCGTTGCATGAGCACCATCGTTCGAGACAACTTCTACACCATTGATAACAAGGCGACTTCCATCGTCTGATCGCGTGTAAAACGTGTAGGTGCCACTTGTTGGTATGGTTATCTGCCCATCGAACGTAAAGGCAAAGAAATTATCCTGGTGTCGTTCATTGAGAACAAAGCCGGAACTGATACCACGCTTAACCGGGGTTAGTGTTTCAAAATCCGGAAGGGCTGAAAACACACCTTCATAGTAGGCAAAGCTTACGCCGTCCTCTTGAGTCACATCGCCAGTATCATTACCGGAGCCGCTACCAGTCGAACCATTGTTATTCGAATTATCGTTAGCACTTTGAATGAGCTCGTCAGATACTGACAATAAACCTTGATTGATCTGTTGGCGATCAATACTCGGCCCTTTCCATTCAACAACCAGAGAATCTCCGCCTGTTTTCTCAAAGAACTCGACGGTTATGTCGTGCTGTCCAGCCTGCAACATGATCGTGCCCTCCCGCGTTTGCGCAGGGTGCAATCCATCGTTATTAACGATCATGATGCCGTTGACAGAGAGCGCACTACCATCGTCGGACGTGGTATAGAAAGTATAAAGACCGCCTTGCTCAACATCGATAGTCGCGTTATACAAAAAAGCGTAACGATTGTTTCTGTTCCGCACGTTGGTATTGAAGCCGGATGTCAAACCAGACTTGACCGGTGTCAATCCGGAAAAGCTCGGTAGCGAGTCCCAGGTGCCTTCGTAATAGGAATAATGAACGGCACCATCGGTGAATTCAGCGGGTGCGGACGGCGCTTGACTAGATGCATCACTGGTAAGGTACTCACCAAGGATCGGTTGTTTCGCGAATTGTGGCCCTTCCCATGTCACCTCTAAGGCGTCACCACCCGTGGCTTCAAAGTATTGAACTTCAATGGCATGTTCACCTTCGGTTAACTCGAGTGTGGCGGTTCGCTCAGCAGCCTCGAAACCGTGGGGACCATCATGATCAACGATCATTTCACCGTCTAGAAGAATACGGCTGCCATCATCGGATGCGATGGAAAACGTATAGGTTCCTGTCACAGGCACCAGAAGCGTGCTTCTGAAACGGAAAGCATAGTGATCGTTACGCTGCTTTTCCGACAGGTTGAAATCCTCAACGTATCCGGTTTTATCCGGTGTCAGTTGATCAAAATTCGGTAAACGAAGCGGCTTCGGAGATTGGTATTCATAGTATTCGTAAGCCACGTTCGGTAACGGTAGCGCAGCCGCAGGAGGAACGTTCTCCGGTGCTATCTGAATCTGCACCGTATGTCCTTCCGATGGGACACCATTAGCATCCAAACCAAACACCCAGTAATAGCCTGGCAGTAACACGTTAGCATTGGAATGAAGATCTAATCGATACTCTCCGGCTGCCGTTCTTTCAAAGGATGTCGGAATCAACCGTTGATCTGTCGTGTGATGATGGGTAATGGCAACAAGACGAACCAGATTGAATTCAACGATGTCGTCAGAGCCTTGAATGGAAATACTTTGACCGGGAATGGCAACTGATTCACCACCCACAATCGAAGGCCGAGCGATTAATTCACCGGCAGCATCAAACAGATAAGGTGGCGAATAGACCTGACCGTCAGGATGGTTGGTTAGACAACTTCCGCAAAGTCCACCACCTGCCGACAGTACACGGCCATCCTTTAATAAGATAGCGATGGAGTGGTAATTACGCGGCTTAGTATGGGGTGCGGCGACCGTCCACTGCCCGGTATCAGGGTCCCAAATTTCAGGGGAATACACGGAGTTTTCATCACTAAACTGCACGCCTTCCGTGGTGCCGCCAATAACGATGACCTTGCCATTGGGCAGAACCACCGAATTTTGCATGGCCCGCTTACTACCCAACGGGCTGGTATCTTCTATGATCGGTTCTACGCCGTTGAGATCCATCGTATAGGCAGCATTTGTGGTTGAAGAATTCACTTCCCATTCTCCAGTACTCAACTGGGTTCTGGTCCCGTAACCACCACCTGCGACAAGCATCTTCCCAACGTCATACATCACCGTCGTGTTGTAAAGATTCGACTCTCCTTCTTCATCTCTATCACCATGTGAATGAACGGAGTGATCGTGCTCTTCGTGAATATCAATTGAGAAAAGTTCAGCCATATGACCCGGATGAAACAAGGAACCATCAGGAGCAACGTTCAGAGCTGGATACCAGTCGCGAAATTCAACTTGAGTTTCATCAAGGATATTCTGCATGCTGATATTCTCTAACACGTCCCATCCTTCGCCCTCTGTCCATAGCTCTGGATACGGAGATTGCACATTACCTAGCGATGCCAACACTTGCCCCGAAGCCAGAGTAGTGCTGGTGGGATACCAACGAGTTTGATTCAGAGATTCAATCTCGCTGAATTCGCCGTTACTGAATATGCTGGTCGTTGAAACACGCTTACCACCACCGGCGATAAAAACACTGCCATCTTCCAGCATCGATACGCCTGAGCAAAACATATCGTGCGTGCTGTTATGTTGCTCAGAGAATGAGTTATCTAAGTGGCTGTAAATTGTGCCGTAAGTACTTTCTCTGGGTGTCGTGATAGCGTCATTATTACCAAAGTCATCCACTTGCCAGGAAGACCAAGCCATGATGCGACCGTCAGGTAAGTTCGCAGCGCCCGTAGCGATAATGGGCCAATCAACTAATGTGTCCCAATCTCCTTGAACAATTCGCTGAGTTGGCTCAACAGCCGCACCGATATTCGGAGGAGCCGCTGGGTATTGTTGCGCCAAGGTAGCCCAATATTCGTCACCAAACTCAATGGGATCGGAGGCAGAGACACCATGGTCATGATCGTGTCCATGGTCGTCTTCAAGGCAGCCGCTGAGCATAGCGGCCAGTATCACAGGCGTTCCCATACGGGCTGCACGATACAGAAGATGTGTTTTAGAAAAACGAAATCCGTTTAAGTAAGGCAATCTATTTATCATGATCAATCTAGGCTTAAAATCTCGGGCAAGAAGACAACTGCTTCTAATGAGAGCCTGACGAGCATGTAAAGCGCCAACTAACCGCTAACTGTGGATGGACGCAACTTCACTTGTGAACGTGTTCTCGTTTTAGCCACCATGAGCGCTAAACAAGAAACCTGTTTTATCGATTCAACTGACTGTATTTCGTTATCGAACTCAACGCCGTACGTAAACCTGAGGGGTTATACGAACGGCTCACTCTAAGCACCGAATACTAATTCGAGCTCGAATTGAGTGAATAAATTGAATCTGAATTTGACGCCTGAAATTGTTAATTCGGGCGGTCAAAGCACGTAATACGCAGGGTAAGATTTCTTGGATAATCAGTGTCATTTCCGTGACTTTTTTTGCATGGGAAAACCGTTCGCGCAGGCCTTAGCAATGTGTCATTATGAGAGGCAGCTAATAGCCGAAGTACTCGTTTCAAGCGTTCCTGAAACAGACTCAAATCGGCCGGCAGTTGCAGGTGAATTAAGTCGATGCTAAGTACATTGATGATCGCTTGAAATTAGTTTTGTACCCGCAAATAGTCACCAGTATTTGAGATCGAAACGATGGCCCGAAGACCTCGGAAAAGAGCACGTTCAAGCAATCCAGTCAGTTCGGCCATTCCGCAACTGGACTCTGCACAACTGCGCAACCCGATGAATCCCGTCGAACCGCTCAACGAAGAACAACTGGAACTCATCCATACAGTCTCTCTTGAAATCCTAGAGGACCAGGGAATTGAGGTTCTCGGTGATCAAGCCTTGGATCTGTTTCGAAAAGCAGGGGCAGAAGTTTCAGAAGATGGCATCGTTCGGATGGATCGCGGTCTGGTATTGGAAACGGTGGCCAAAGCACCAGGTCCCTTCGATATCACACCTAGAAATCCGGATAGGGCTATTACCGTTGGAGATAACGCCATCAACTTCGGTTTGGTATCCGGTGCACCGAATGTGCACGATTGCATCAATGGACGGCGCCCCGGCAATTTGGCGGACTACAAAACGCTGATTAAACTGGCCCAGCATTTTAATGTAATGACCTTCTTTGGCAATCAGGCACTTGCCCCTCAAGATCTTGCTGTGAACACACGGCATCTGGATACCTTGAACTGCAATGTGACCTTATCAGACAAGCCGTTTGCAACGACAGGAATTGGTGCAGGTAGAGCACTTGATGGCATCGCTATGTCTGCTATCTCCATGGGCAGATCAATAGAATCGATGGTCGATCAAACAGCAGTAATGACCAACATCAATATTAATTCTCCCCGTAAGTTAGACGACTCAATGGCCTATGGTGCAATGCAAATGGCAACGCTCGGGCAGGCTGTGTCAGTCACACCTTTTACGCTGATGGGAGCCATGACACCTGCGACGATGGGAGGTGCATTAGCACAGCAAAATGCAGAAGCTTTGCTTGGCGTTTGTTTGATTCAACTGACCCGTGCAGGCGCACCAGTTATCTATGGTGGGTTCACATCCAATGTGGATATGCGCTCAGGCTCCCCCGCTTTCGGCACACCCGAAAATGCATTGGCCAATATGGCCGGTGGTCAACTTGCACGACGCTACGGCCTTCCCTATAGAACGAGCGGATGCAATGCGTCGAACACGGTTGACGGACAAGCCGTCTGGGAAACCCAGATGTCTCTATGGAGTGCGTTGATGGGTCATGGAAATCTGATCTACCATGCGGCCGGTTGGCTGGAAGGTGGACTGGTTGCATCATTTGAAAAAATGGTTATGGATTGCGAGATGATTCAGCATCTAAGCTACATGCTAAAACCATTGAACATCACTCGAGAAGAGATCGGCGCAGAAGCAATGGCCGACGTTGGCCCTGGCGGACACTTTTTCGGTTGTGATCACACGATGGAGCGTTTCAAAACCGCCTTCTATCAACCGTTCCTTAGTGATTGGCAGAACCATGAAAACTGGGTCGTCGCCGGAAGTAAAGATGCGACACAAAGAGCAACGGAAATCTGGCAAAAGGCCATCGAAGAATACGAAGCTCCAGCCATGGAAGAAGCGACCGTGGAAGAGCTTAATGAATACGTAGCGAAGCGAAAATTGGAGCTAGGCAAAGAAGAGCCTGCCTTGGAACCGACGTATTTCTAAATCTCTATTTTAGGCTTTTGATAGCTTGGTTACTTGTTTAAGCAACTTTACTCTGCCACGGCAATGCCGCAACAATATGAACTCTATTGGACTCGCCACCATTAAGCGCTGTGTGATAACCGCGCGTATCAGTAAAGTACACAGAACCATCAGCAGGAAGATGGGTGACATGATGATTCACGACAAACAATGAGCCCGGGTTAGAAACTATAGGTATGTGCAAACGTGGCTCTGGGTCACGGTGCCAGGAATTGCAGTTATACAAGCCCTTGGACAACACACGCATTCGACCTATCGGTGCGATATCGCACAGTGTTTCCCACACCTCTTTAAAGTAGGTATCTGCGAAAGCGGGTACGAACTCAGTGAAGGCAAATTCATCGACCACTTCCTCCCTTTCAACTTCCTGATAGGAATCATCCACCCGCGTGTAAAACAGTCCGGACAAATCGTTAGCGGTTTCTATTTCAACACCGGGTCGTCGCGTTAATGAAAATGCACCGAAACCAGCAGCCAAATCACCTTTAAAATCAGTTTTGGTCAGGCACGTTTGAAGCGCTGATCGCAAACGTTGGATATCAAACTGCGTATCCAACTTGACAATCCCTGGGCCGGGTTTGAAATGCGCGACCGAGTCGGTATCCGGGACACGACTCATCATCCCTTTTAGATTGTCACGATCCGTTTGCTGAATGTTGTTTTCGATGCCCATTAATGTTCCCCGTTGCCTGTATTGAAAGATACCACCAACCATGGCAAAGCCTTTGAAATAATGGGTGGTATTGCCCTCATCTAACAGCTACTTGGTAACACTGCGGGCGATGTCTTTGACTGTGGTGTAAATCCTGCAAATTCCGATGTTATGAAACCGCGATCCCGGATTGAAAAAATGCCAGTCACTCAAATAGTACGGACAACAGGCTGTCTATTTTTACTGGGATGCGCCTTGAATCTGCATGCCGAGGTATACAAATCTATTGGCGCAGACGGCCAGACCGTATATTCGGACAAACCTGCAAAAGGGGCTACCAAATTACAACCTGTAGAACTCAACGTAACGAAAGCGCTAAAAGTTGCGCCGAAAACGACCACGTCAAACGGCTCTCAACCCCTCGGTTCAACCAATAGCGACCCAGGCTCTATGGGCCCGCGCGATATGAACAGCATGTATCCGCAATTCGTTGAATCGGTTTCCATCGAAAACCCTGAACATGACACGGCCCTGGTAAATCCGTCAGGCGCAATTTTGGTTAGCCTGAGCACAGGTCCGGACGAGGGGTTGCCAGAGGGATTCACTGCGCAAATCCAGATCGATGGAGAGGTTGTTTCAAGCGGCCCCTCTACCCTGTTGAGCGTACCAACACCCCATCGGGGAACGCACGTTATGGAGGCACAGATTCTTGACCGATCCGGCCAGATTCAAGTGCGATCAAATGCGGTTACATTTCATGTCATCAAGAGCACGGTTCGCTAAGCCATACAGAATCTGGATCGGCATAACGCCCAAAAATGCACTTTATTAGTGCATCATCTAGGGTGTAAGCACCATTATCGTGCATTCGTGTTTAAGGAATTTGCACTCGTGATTTTATAATCTATTGTTTTATATAGATATTTTAGAATTTTACGAGGAAATTCTTTTCGCCTCCACGGGGTGCGTAACTTGCAAATAGTGGATGTGAACATCTTTTCAGCACCTTCAGAGGCTAGCGAAGCCGCCCTACTTGATTCATTGGCCACAGCCGTGTTGGCAGTGGACAGCTCGCTTCGCATTCAATATCTCAACATCGCCGCTGAACAACTGCTGGGGATCAGTCAAAGAAAGGCCATCGGCCAGACTCTGACACGCGCCTTGAACATCCCAGACTCCCTGTTCGGTCGAATACGTGAAGCACTGGAAAACGGTCGGCCTTTCACCGATCGCCAGGTCTCGGTTGAGCCTCACGGGCAGGATGCTCATCTGGTCGATCTTTCGCTCACACCTTACCGATCTGAAGGCGGTTTAAACGCTCTCATTCTTGAAATCAGCATGCTGGATCGTCCACTGAGAATAGCTCGCGACGAAGCCATGTTGGTGCAGCAGGAACATGCCAGCTCAGTTGTTAAGGGCTTGGCACACGAAATTAAAAATCCATTGGGAGGCTTAAGAGGTGCGGCACAACTACTCGCTCGCCAACTCCCGGATAAAGATTTAACCGAGTACACGTCGATCATTATTCGAGAAGCCGATCGACTGCATAACCTCATCGATCGCATGCTTGGACCCACAAGCCGTACGAGACGTGACGTTGTCAATTTGCATGAAGTTCTCGAGCACGTTAGAAAAATTATTATTGCCGGCGCACCCGATGGCGTTGTTGTTCAATTTGACTACGACCCAAGCATTCCTGAGTGCATTACAGACCGCGATAGATTGGTACAGGTCGTACTTAACATCGCAGGCAATGCACTGCAAGCCTTACAAGGTAGCGGTCGAATCACTTTCCGGTCTCGTGTTGTTAATGGTTTTACCATCGCAGGCACACGACACCCGCTGGTGGCCTGTGTCGAAATCAAAGACAACGGACCGGGTATTTCTGAAGCATTGATTGATCAGATATTTTTTCCGATGGTTAAGGGTGACGATGGAGGAAGCGGACTTGGCTTATCCATCGCGCAATCCATCATGAATCAGCTGGGTGGCTTAATTGAATGTTCTAGCGAGCCCGGCAATACCGTTTTTACAGTTTTAATTCCTTTGGAGATCGCATGAGCGACGAATACGTATGGGTTATTGACGATGACCAATCCATTCGATGGGTGCTTGAAAAAACCCTGAAACAAGCTGGCATGCAAGTGAATGTGTTTGAGTCTGCTGATGAAGCGCTCAACGCCATTCGGGACCATGCCCTTGTGCCTGATGCTGTTATAAGCGACATTCGCATGCCAGGCTCTGACGGGTTGTCTCTATTAAAGCAGATGAATAAGTCCCATCCTGAACTTCCTATTCTGATCATGACAGCATTCTCGGATTTGGACAGCACCGTCTCAGCCTTTGAAGCCGGTGCTTTTGAATACATACCCAAACCCTTTGATGTCGACACGATTATTGAGCAAGTGCGGCGAGCATGCAATATCAACAAGGATCAAGCGGGCGCTAACAACGTAGCGAAAGTTAAATCTACCAGCACCTCTGATGAACCCACCGAACTCATCGGCGATGCACCGGCCATGCAAGATGTGTTTAAGGCTATCGGGCGACTATCGCGCTCCAAAATTACGGTTCTTATTAATGGAGAGAGCGGTACTGGTAAGGAGCTTATTGCTAACGCCTTACACCGACACAGCCCCCGTTCGACTAAGCCGTTTGTCGCGCTTAATATGGCGGCCATTCCACATGACTTGATGGAATCAGAATTGTTTGGTCATGAGAAGGGAGCGTTTACTGGCGCACAAAGCACACGCATAGGCCGCTTCGAACAGGCCGATGGCGGCACACTATTTCTCGATGAAATTGGCGATATGCCAGCAACGTTACAAACGCGCTTGTTGAGGGTGCTTGCTGACGGGCAATTTTATCGTGTTGGTGGACACACTCCCATTACTGTTGATGTGCGAATCATCGCAGCCACCCACCAGAATCTAGAAGCACTTGTCACTGAAAAACAATTTCGTGAAGATCTCTTCCACCGCTTGAACGTTATTCGCATTGAAGCGCCACCACTTAGAAAACGACAAGAAGACATTCCACGGCTACTAAAACATTTTCTTAATCGTGCAGCAGAAGAATTGGGTGAAGAACCTAAGGTAATGACTCCTGAATTTGAAAACTACGTGTCTACGTTAACCTGGCCGGGCAACGTTCGACAACTCCAGAATACCGCTCACTGGCTGACAGTCATGTCTGGCGGTAGTGAATTAGAAATCGAGGATATGCCAGCGCAAGTTCGCGATGAACCTCAAATGGAAGAGGTTGATTGGCAAAGCGGACTTAAACAATGGGCTAATAGACAGCTCAGTGATGGGCAGACCGATCTATTGGGCATGGCTCAGCCTGCTGTCGAACGAATACTGATTCAGTGCGCATTGAATAAAACGCAAGACAGACGTCAAGAGGCAGCTCGTTTAATCGGCTGGGGAAGAAACACCCTGACCAGAAAAATTAAGGAGCTTGAAATCAGCTAGGGAAAAGCAACGGCGGATGTTCTCACACCGCCTCGCTGTTAATCACGAAGTACACCGGCGCAGTTAGCATTGGCTGAATTGACATCCCATGCGCCATCACGGGAACAAGAACTGGCGAACTGCCGATGCACTCGAAACCTGCCGGTGGTAGGATTGCCATCGTCCAACTGAAGATCGAGCTGAGCAAGTATTTTCACGGGAATTTGACTACCGGTATAGATTTCATTGGCCGGAGAGTCAGTATCTGCAGCTTGTGCGCTGTACGTGATTTTATAAAAACCATTGAACGGATTTTTCGGGCAAGTACCCTGTTCACATTCAACATCGGTGGCAGACCCGGCAGCCGTCTGAGCACCGTCAAATTGTCCAGTGATAAATCCTGCCATGGACAATTGCTGCCAGACACCTGCTCGTTCTCTTGAGTCATCTATCCGTCCGTTGCCGTTGCCAGGCAATGCAGCGCTGTCTATTTGCGTACTGGATTTAGAGAAGTCTCCTGGAATGGAACGGTAGCGTTCCTGAAACGCATTCCACGCAGTTTGGATGCCCGACACCTCGGTACTAAGCGAGCGAACTCGTGCGTTGTCGATAAGCGCTTGTCCCTGAAAAATTCCACCAAGAATCAGAGCGATAATCACCAGCACAATGGCAACTTCAACCAAGGTGAAACCCCTGTGCCGCCTCTGTGGCGCACGTGGTATCACCTGCCCCGATTTACGTTCCTTTGATACCTTGAAAATCGACATCCCTAGCCCACCCTGACTGAATCTTCGAACCCAAGAATAATAAACAGACAAGCCACTCACAAGCTCTTACGGCCAAATGCTATTTAAATTATCAGCCGTACAAATTTAGTACGACAAAATTGACCGGTGTAAAGTCGTGCTGGCACCCTAAGCTTGCCCTTGCAGCCAGTTGACCACAATCGACGCATTTTGATCCGGCGGGAAGACAGGATAAAACACCTTGTCGATAGCACCGTCCCTGATGATGAGCGTTAAACGCTTCAATAGAACTTTTCCATCCACCTCAAAGGTGGGCAGGTTTAACGCATTGGCTAAGGCAAGGTTCTCATCGGAGAGCAAATCAAATGGCAGCTCGAGTCGTGACGCTGCTTCTGCCTGATCAGCGGGCGATTGAGTGGACAGACCAAATACCGAATTCACACCCAGCTCAGATAATTGCGCTGCGTGATCCCGAAAGGCACATGACTGTGGCGTGCAACCTCGTGCACCGGGCATAGAATCCCAACCATCAGGTAGTGGAATACCGGGCGTACCCGTCATGGGATACGCATAGATCACAGCAAGGCCAGCGACGGTAGAAAGATCGAGATCTCTGCCTGCCGTCGATGCCAACGTTATCGATGGCATGGCAGCCTGCGGTAGGTGGTCCGCCCCACCATCATCGGTCGGGGCCGGTATTGTGCTCCAGTCCACTTCAGTTAAGCTGCTCACATTCATCTCCCCTACTCAAACGAGCGTAAAAAATTGTCCGATAACGACAACTAGCAACGACTTCCAATATTAAAACTTGCGCCTTTAAAAAGGTGCGCTGCGCGGAACCCGCGGAAAAGGAATAGCGTCGCGAACGTTTTCCATTCCCGTCACGTAATTCAGCACCCGCTCAAAACCCATTCCAAAGCCTGAATGTGGCGCAGTGCCATAGCGACGTAAATCTCTATACCAACTCAGCTCCTCTTCCAGCCCATGAGCCTGCAGTTTTTCATCCAAGACTGAGAGTCGTTCTTCCCTTTGACTACCGCCGATGATTTCACCAATGCCCGGCGCTAAAACATCCATGGCCGCAACGGTTTTACCATCATCGTTTTCGCGCATATAAAACGCTTTAATTTCCTTAGGGTAGTTTTGCAGAATAATGGGCCTGCCAACGTGTTCTTCTGCCAACCAGCGTTCGTGCTCAGATTGCAGGTCAAGCCCCCAGCTAACCGGGTATTCAAACTTTTTATCTGACTTTTCCAACAATACAATAGCGTCGGTGTAGTCCATGCGCTCGAAGCTGCTTTCCGCTACATGTTGCAAGCGAGTCAACGCATTTTTATCGATTCGCTGTGCGAAGAAAGCCATATCATCTTCCCGTTCTTCCAGTACAGCTTTAAACAGGTAGGTCAGAAAATCCTCGGCTAAGTCTGCGTTGTCATTTAAGTCAGCGAATGCTACTTCCGGTTCTACCATCCAGAACTCGGCCAGGTGTCGACTGGTATTGGAGTTCTCTGCACGAAACGTTGGACCAAACGTATACACTTTACTCAAGGCCATCGCGTAACTTTCTGCATTGAGCTGTCCTGATACAGTCAGATAGGCTTCACGCGCGAAAAAATCCTTGTCGAAATCAACGACTCCTTTATCAGTAGTCGGCGGCTTAAGTGCGTCAAGCGTACTGACACGAAACAACTCGCCCGCGCCCTCACAATCGCTGGTGGTTATTAAAGGTGTGTTCACCCAATGATAACGACGCTCTTTAAAGTAACGATGAATGCCGCTGGAAAGCGTTGTTCGAACACGACTGATTGCACCAAACGCATTGGTTCTAGGTCGTAGGTGAGCAACCTGCCGAAGGTATTCAAACGTATGGCGCTTCTTTGCAATAGGATATTGCTCTGGATCATCAACCCCACCCACTATGTGAATGTGACTGGCCTGAACTTCCACGCTTTGCCCTTTACCTTCTGAAGCCACCAAAGCACCTGTCACCTCGATGGCACACCCTGCCGTAATTTTAAGCACTTCCTCAGTGTAGTTTTCCAGCGATTGGTCGGCGATTATCTGGATGGCATCAAAACAGGAGCCATCGTATAAGGCGATAAACGAAAGACCGGCCTTGGAATCACGTCGGCTACGAGCCCACCCCTGAATGGTCACAGTTTGACCCGTCGCTTCAGTGGAAAGGAGTTCTACGATATCTTGTTTGTTCATGCGGGTATTTTAGGATGTTGTTCCATAAGACGCGTACCTGTCGTCGACAGCTGTGTCACGAGCGCATCCAGACCATCCCAGGAAGAGCCCGGAGCTTGCCCCTTTATTTGACGGTCAATGGTAGTACACGCGGATAACATGGATAGCCAGTTGCGTGCCGAGTGCCGAGCTAATGCATTCTTCAATGGGATTGCTCGATTTTGCCAGACACCAGCACTTTTCAGAGCAGCAGCCTCGGAGACTCCCGCTTCAACGGCCTCAGCTGTCCGCGCGCCTGCCCTGATTTCATTGTTCAAAGACCACAGAATCAACACTTCACTGACCGCCTCTTCGCGCAAGCCATTCAGAATACGCAAAGCCCGCTTGCTTTGACCGTTTAGCGCTGAAACAGAAAGATCACCCACAGAGTATCGGGCGCTGTCACCTACTGCCGACAGTACGTGATCGGCGGTTAGCTCACCAGTGGGATAAAGCAAAGCCAATCGCTCAACTTCTTGTCGAGCAGCGAGTAGATTGCCTTCTACGCGCTCGATTAACAGAGACAACGCGTTTTGATCGGGTACCAGCCCAACATCGGACAAACGCTTTTTCAGCCAGGTACCCAGTTGTGCAGGAGCGATAGGCCAAATGGCAATGGTCACACCCACCTTGTCTATGGCTTTAAACCAAGCGCTGTTACTCCCGCTACGATCCAACTTCGCGCTGGTGACGATCAGCAGTACGTCTTCCGGGGGTGATGTGCAATATTGCTTAAGCACTTCACTGCCCAGACGACCGGGTTTTCCTGAAGGCAGCCGGAGTTCGATTAAACGTTGCTCTGCAAAGAGCGAAAAACTGTCCGCAGCTTCCCGAAAGGTTGACCAGTCCGCGTCTTCGGTGACCACAATGACCTGCCGCTCGGCAAAACCCGTGTCTCGCGCATGCTGGCGCAACCGATCACCCAACTCCATAATCTGCAACGGCTCATCGCCGTGAATCAGATATACAGGAGCCAGTTTTTGCGATAGATGAGCTTCTAGCTTGTCGGGATAGAGTTTCATGAACACCGTTCGAGTATTGAGGGTGTAGCATACCCAATCCTACTACCTCACAGCGATGACAATCGTGGAAAACACACACTTTTCCCATCCCCCGAAAGATCCTCTTTTTGCCCTCGGCCGCGCCATCCTGTTCGAGATGGACCCGGAACGTGCTCACGAGTTTGCGTTCAAGCTACTGAGCAAAGGCCCGGTCCCCGGTTTTCTAGCCCGTAGATACGAATCACCGGATAGTGCTGTCGAGTGTTTGGGACAACAATTCAGTAACCGCATCGGTTTGGCGGCAGGCCTAGACAAAAACGGGGACTATCTTGATGCTCTGGGCGCCATGGGTTTCGGGCACTTGGAAATTGGCACAGTCACCCCCCGGCCTCAGGATGGAAATCCGAAACCCCGCATTTTTCGCCTGGAGCAACACCGAGCACTTATCAATCGATTAGGCTTCAACAATAAAGGGGTTGATCACCTGGTTGAACAAGTTAAGAACCGCTCCTATTCGGGCAAGCTGGGCATTAACATCGGAAAAAATGCGGTAACGCCGCTGGACGAGGCGCAGAACGACTACCTAATTTGCCTGGAGAAAGTCTACCCGCACGCTGATTACATCACGGTCAATATTTCCTCGCCCAACACACAGGGACTGAGAGACCTTCAACATGGGAGCCGCTTAGCAGAGCTTCTCAACGCCAT